>JAFAKL010000190.1 GCA_019235445.1 Verrucomicrobiota bacterium
TCGGTCACGTATCGATTCAGATATGCTCCCTCCTACCGCCAGTCCGGCTCGGACCGCCTTGCCGACGGCCCATTTTGATCGCAACGCCGCTATACCAGTCACGGACTTGGTGCATTAACCCCAGAGATATTTTTCGAGGGAACGAGAATGACACATTCGGAGGAAACCTTGATCAACCGTCCCTACAGGACTCGACGCGTATTTTTTCTTTTCCAGACACTTCGTGCCAGGCTACTCTCGTTTTGATCCCTCCGGGATAAACTCGTCAGGGCACCTCCCTGCCGCTGCGATAGGTTAACGCTTATGCAGAGCGAAAAAGTCTCGAATCGTCCATCCCAGAAGGAAGATAAAAGGTAAACCACGGATTACACAGATTACTGAACCAGGGTGGCTGGCTGCGAACGCCGCGAAATCCCGTAAGGCCAGCAATTGGGACGGGTCGGATGAACGCATGGAAGCGGCGGCGTCTTTCGATATGCCGGCAAAAGCGATCACCTTTGCCCTTTGGACGATGGGGGTTGGATGTAAGATTGTTGAACCCTACCATATTATCAGTCTATGAGAGATGGCACACAGGATTGGCCAAGCTTAGCAAATCGCCTGGAACAATGTTATACCGGCGCTGTCTATGACGTTATGCGTGACTTCGGGATGAAAGACTGTGTGTTGCCGCACGCAATTCGCGCGCTTGATCCGGGAACTCGGGTTGCGGGGCCTGTGTTCACGATGCAGGGCCGACCCGATCCGAACTGCAGTGTGCACGAGAGTATTTTACGGTGGACGGAATTCCTGAGCATTGCGCCGGCAGGACATGTCGTTGTTTGCCAGCCCCAGGATCACACCCTTGCTCTGATGGGTGAGCTCTCTGCGGAAACCTTGCATCTCCGCGGCGTACGGGGTTATATCGTCGATGGTGGATGCCGGGATAATGCCTTCATCCAAAAGCTGAATTTCCCGGTCTTTGCGAGGTTTCAAACGCCGCGGGACATTGCCGGCGCTTGGACACTCGAATTTCTGGAACAACAGATTGAAATAGCGGGCGTCCAAATCCGCACCGGCGACTTTGTTCTCGCCGATATCGACGGCATCGTCATGGTACCGGAGCAGCAGGCCGAAGCGGTCGTGGCCGAGGTCGAAAGAGTGATGAACACCGAAAATCTTGTCAGGAAGGCTATTCTCGGCGGGGTATCACCGAAGGAAGCTTATCTTAGATATGGAAAGTTTTAGGAGGAAGATAAGAGGTAAAGCACAGATTTCACGCTGCCACTTCTTGTAGGCAAAACGTCCCCGCTTTGCACGTTTTCGAAGGTAAGGCGAGACGCCTTACTTACCACTGCGCTGCACTGCTTGTCTTCAAGCCTCGCTAACCGTTCGTTACGCCAAAAAGTTGAACAAATGAGCCGGGTTTTCAGGCGGCCCGACCTAGAACACTGGTCGGTTTGAGGTCGAAGACCTCGCTAAACACGTACCGTCCCTCCGGGACGGGTTTTCCAGGCACTTCGTGCCAGGCTACTTTCGTTTGGTCGCTCCGGGACAGGATACGCTCTTTCGTGGTACGATTTTTCCTTAAGTTAACTTATCGCAGCGGCAGGGAGGTGCCGTGACGCATTTATCCCGGAGGGATTAAAACGAGGGTAGCCTGGCACGAAGTGCCTAGAAAAAAGAAAAAAGACGCGTCTTGTCCCGTAGCGTAGGGACGGTTGATCAAGGTTTCCTCCGATGTGTCATTCTCCTTTCCTCGGTCTCGGTGGCAGGTCTTTCGTTGTAGGATTTTCCTCAAGTTAACTCATCACAGCGGCAGGGAGGTGCCGTGACGCATTTATCCCGGAGGGATTAAACGAGGGTAGCCTGGCACGAAGTGCCTGGAAAAAAGAAAAAAGACGCGTCTAGTCCCGTAGGAACGGTTGATCAAGGTTTCCTCCCAAAGTGTCATTCTCCTTTCCTCGGCCTCGGGCGGAAGAAAAAGAATTGGCGGCACGGACTCATATTCTCGATTCAGTCGAGAAAATGGACTTTTCCGAAAGACCATTTTGTTCTCCACTGGCGGAATGAACGCGACCGATCAAACGCGGAAGACGATGCAGGCGGGGAACAACAGTTGGAACGGCGACGCCAAGCTGAATCGTACCTATGATTGGCGAACGACGGATCAGGATGAAATCAGGTTGCGCCAACAGCGAGCTAAAGAAGAACAACCGCAAATCAGGAACCTGGACCCGGCCCAGCGAGTTTTTTCGCAGTTCGAAATCGTTTCCAGGAGCGGTATGACCTACACCGTCGAGTTGCGTTCCGTGGCGGAACGCATCTTCTCCTGCACCTGCACCGATTTCCGTATCAATGGTCTTGGTACCTGTAAGCACGTCGAGGGCGTGCTTCTACATCTGGAGGCCCGATTTCCAAAACTTTTTGCGGAGGCATTGCGGAAAGGCTCGGATCGCATTGACGTAGTCTGGGACCAAACTTTGAATTCTTTACGAGTGGAGAAAGCGGTAACCAAACTGCCGCCGGCACTGACGGAGTTTTTCGACGCGGAGGGAAAGCTTCGCAGAGAGTTTGATCTTGAAGAAGCTGCATTCAAACTGCCCCAGCTCGGAATACCTCAGTTGCGGATATCGCAAGAGGTCGCGCGTTGGATCGAACAGAGACGCAGACGCTCCGAACGCATCGTTTTGCGACGGGACTATGAGGAGAAAGTCCAGTCCGGAGTTTATCCGCAACACGAAACGCGCGTGCCGCTGTTCCCGTATCAGCGTGAGGGTATGCTTCATCTCGCCTTTAACGAAAGAGCACTTCTGGCCGACGAAATGGGCCTTGGAAAGACGATTCAGGCCATCGCCGCCTGTGCGTTGCTTCATCGGTTGGGCAAAGCAGAGCGAGTGCTCGTCGTTACGCCTGCTTCACTAAAAACGGAATGGGAAGAGCAGATCCAACTTTTCTCAGGGCTCTCGTATCGGCTCGTCTTCGGTCCTCGCCGGGTGAGGCTCCGTGCTTTCCAGGACCCAGCGTTTTTTACGATTGTCAATTACGAGCAGATGGTTCGCGAGGCGCCTGAAGTAAATAAGCTCATGCACCCAGACGTGGTGATTCTTGACGAAGCACAACGAATCAAAAACTGGAGCACAAAAACTGCCCAGGCAATCAAGCGGCTGCAGAGCCGCTATGCGTTCGTGCTGACCGGGACGCCCATTGAAAATCGAATCGACGAGCTTTATTCGATTATCGACTTCCTTGATCCGACGATTTTCGGCCCGCTTTTTCGATTCAATCGCGAATTTTATGAACTGGACGAACGGGGGCGGCCCAAGGAGTACCGCAACCTCGAACTGCTGCATGATCGCATCAGCCCCTTGCTGCTGCGCCGGCGGAAAGCGGACGTAGAAACAGAACTGCCCGGGCGCACCGACCGAAATTTCTTTGTTCCGCTCAACCAACAGCAGCGCGCGACCTACCTGGATCACGAGGCTCAAGTCGTTAGGCTGATTTATATCGCCAAGCGGAGGCCGCTGACGAAGCAGCAACAGGAAAAACTCATGCGCGAACTGGCGATGATGCGCATGATCTGCGACACCAACTACATCCTCGATCCCGAGGATCGAACGTCGCCTAAGTTAGAAGAATTGGAGCGGATTCTGGAGCAATGCTTGACGGAGGCAGAGGTGAAAGTGGTGCTCTTTTCCGAGTGGGAGCGAATGCTTGAACTTGCCAGGGATCGCTTGCGGCAGATGCGGATAGGGTTTGCCTGGCATACAGGCACGGTGCCTCAACAGCGGCGTCGGGGGGAAATCCGGGTTTTCAAGAGTGACCCGCAATGCCGCGTTTTCCTCAGCACGGACTCCGGCGGTGTTGGTCTGAACCTGCAGAACGCCAGCGTAGTGATTAACTGCGACCTTCCCTGGAACCCAGCCAAATTGGAACAACGGATTGCACGGGCCTGGCGAAAAAATCAGTCGAGACCGGTCACGGTGATCAACCTCATCGCGGAGGGCACGATTGAGCATCGGATGCTCGGCACTTTAGCTGCGAAAAAAGGCCTCGCGGACGGTGTCCTGGACCGCATCGGTGATCTCAAGGAGATCAAACTCAAAGGGGGAGGCCAGACCTTTCTCAATAAACTGGAACTCATGATTGCCCCATCTGGGATTGCCGGTCCCACGCGTATGCCTCCCGCAACGACTCCTCCCTCGGCGGATCCGGCTCTCGCTTTTGCGCACCACGCCGCGCAGCTCCTGGGCGCGCAGTTGCTTGCTTGCGAGGAACGTTTTCCTGATGGCGAGAGCAACTCGGTCCTTGTAGTTGTCGTTGATCGCGACGCAGCAACGTGGCGCGAGCAACTGGCGCCGGTCTATGAAAGGTTATTCGCGAACAGGCGCGCAGGTTCGGAGGAAGAGATCCGGCTTGAAGTCATCGACCGTTCGACCGAAGAAGCGATTCGCCGTCTCTGCGAAACCGGCCTTGTCCAGATGAAAATCCGCGCAACTCGCTACCTGCATCCGCCTGGCGAGAGGTCGATGGTAACATTAAGCGACGAACAACGCGCTCGAATAGATTCCCAACGAGCACTGTTCAAACGCAAGTTAAAGATGGGGCGCATTCTTGCTGCGGAAGATTTGCTTGATGAAGCGCGTGATGCAGTTGGAGGAGCGATTTTATGTGCTGCGCGGATCCGCGCAGTTCAAGCGCGTCTACCTGAACCTGGAAAAGTGGAAGAGATATTGCTTCCTCCCCTTGCGGTGTGTTGGGGAGAGAGCCGGCCATTGATGCAGCGCTTCCTCGAGCATTCTAATCATGAGATCGGTCCGATAATTCAGGCGTTGGAAAGTTCACTTGCGGACGACTCGGTCTGAGTCCCGCCTCCCAAAACTATTTTCCCAAGGCTCCGCCTGCGGGCGCCCCCTAACCCATGTTTAACAGCCGAACATGGGCTAGCTTCGAGCTCTCTCACGAGCAATTGCGCTATGAAAAATGAAGTCAATGGCATCAACATCGAAGGCTTTTCCAGTGAGGGTGTTGAAAATTCTGCGCTCCTCAGGATACCACGAGGACCGCAATGGAAGCTCAGAGATTGAGTGCCAGTCATCGTTGTTAGCGATAGAGGTTAGGTTACTCCGCCATGAGAATCCAACAATCCAACGGCTATTGATTTGCCGGTCTGCTGCGGTTTGGGGCACCATGCTGGCAGCGGTACTGTTCCTCCTTAGCGCCACCCGCTCCTTCTCTACCGACCTGCTGGACGCGCTTGTCCCGGCGAAAGTCGAGGTCTCTTCATCGCTTCGAACGACTCCATTCGATCATGACCGCGTGCTGATGATACCGACTGGATTCAAGATCTCAGTCCTCGCGCGCATCCCGGGCGCAAGATTTATTATGCCCCTCCCGACCGGCGGTACACTAGTATCGCAGCCAGGACTATGGAGCGGGAACATTTTTCTGGTTCGGCCTCAGGCTGAGGGACCCGCGATTGTTTCCGCCTTGATCAAAGACCTGCACAATCCTCAACGAGCTTTGGGCGGCGGTTAACGAAACGGACGATGTTTTCTATCCTTTTCACAACAGCTGGCAGGGCAGTGGATCGATCGATTACGGGAAGACCATTACCTCTTACCTTGATGACCATCCGCCGGACGAATTCATTTTCGTGAAGGAGGGCGCGAATTACGGCTTGCCATTCGCAGACCCAAAATCCAGATACCCCGAATGGGCTCGAAAACATGCCTTTCGCTCCGAACTACGAAACGAATCCGGACTGGAGCAAATATCCGGAGAAAATGTTTACCAGAATCGACAAGGGGATTCAGGCCCACTCCGCGCCTCTTGGAATCGCTTTTCTGCAGGACAGCCAGGTGGCGGAGCCGCTCCGCAACGGGATCGCATTCGCTCTACACGGCTCCTCGGACCGGAGCCGAAGGACGGGATATAAAATCGTCTTTTTCCCGTGGCAGGGTGGGCGGCCCGGAGCACAGATTGATCTCGTCACCGGGTGGCTCGATGACCAGTCGCAGATCCAATGGGGGCGACCCGTCGATGTCAAGCCGGGCAAGGACGGCGCACTCCTTATCTCAGACGATGATAGCGGCACGATCTACCGGTTGTCTCCCGAGGGTGGTCCCTAGTCCTAGTGTCCTGGAGAGGCTTTTGCTATCTCGCGCCGTCGACGCTGTAGCTCTTCAGGATTTTCCTGCGCCTTTCCGCGAGTAAGCGAAACGTGCTCGGTTTGCGCAGTCCCAGGAAGCAAAGCGAGGACGCTTTGCCCACCCCATTCCTCTTGACAAGGATGAGTGGTTTTAATAAAAAACGCGCGGTTCTGACCAGCCGGGCAGGTCCCGTTCCCCCCTTCGTCTTCCTGATGACGGATCACGGTGCACAGCCCTTCAGGTTGAGCTAAACCGGGATCCTGGCTGCGGACGCGCCGCCGGCCGCGGCAGTTGGGGCTCATATCCAAACTAAGAGAAAGGTAATTCGAAATGGAAAACGAAATGCGAGACCAAGCGGAAATAGCCGAGGAAATCGGCA
>JAFAKL010000458.1 GCA_019235445.1 Verrucomicrobiota bacterium
GCCACAGAGACCGAGCAAAGGAGAATGACACATTTTGAGAAAACCTCGACCAACCGTCCCTACGGGACTAGAGGCGTCTTATTTCTTTTTTCCAGGCACTTCGTGCCAGGCTACCCTCGTTTTAATCCCCCCGGGATAAATGCGTCACGGCACCCCCTGCCGCTGCGTAAGTTAACGCTTATGGGCGCTGCGCCCCAGGAGAAAAACAAACATACGGACGCGTTGAAAGCGCGCGACAATTATGTTATAGATGCGCACCGCTTCGTGCGTCCGTGATTTTTGCTCTGAGGCGTAGCCGGCGTATTCCAAGGCACGCCCCGCTGCGCCCTCCAGCCCATTCCTGTTTCTCGCCTTCGGCGCTGTAGATCGCAATCCAGGCGGCAACCAATACCTCTATTACCTCCGTTCGCGCCACTATTTAAACTCCGGATCCGCTCGGAAGGCGGGAGAATTGATATCGTGATTGAACGCGTTGGCTGCGCGCTTCTTCATGTAGTCGTCGAGGATCCATGGGATCATCCTGCTTTTGTCGAGCGTATCTTTCTCAAACGGAATGAAGTTTACGAAGACCCCTTTTTTGTAGGGCTTTTTGTCGAAATAGGCGCTCACCTCCTGGAACAGGATATCCGCTTCCAGGGTAGGGCATTGGTTGACGTCCATCGTGGTTTTGCCTTCTGCGACCCAGTCCCAGGATTTTTCTTTGCCATTGCTGGATCCGAGCCAGTATTTGCTCGAGTCTAGCCCTGCTTCATCCATGGCCTGTAACGCGCCGGTCATCATCTCATCGTTTTGCACGTAAGCGCCGTCGAAGCCGTCCGGTCCAAGGCTTGTGATGGCGTCTTGCATCACCTTTTTCGCTGGGTCCGCGAACCAATTGCCGGATCCCCAGAAGACGACCTGCAGGTCTTTGCCACCGGCGCCCTTGACCCCGACGCTATCAAGGAGATTGCCGATGTCTTTGCCGGCCTTCTGGTATGCTTGCAGAAACCCTTGGGTTTGCCCGGCGGCACTCCCTTGACCGAGTTTGCCTTCAATCATGACCAGCCTTTTAACACCATGCTTTATGGCCGATTGGCCCGCGCATTCGCCGTCTGCGACAAAGTCAAAGGTGGTAAAACCGGCCAGCCCCGGTTCAAGCGGCGGTTTATGAGAGGTGTGAAATTCCGGGATGCCCGCGGCCAGCGCCTTCTTCAGACATTCGGAAGTTGTCTGCGGTGAATTCTGAACGACCACGATCGCGTCGACTTTCTGGGTAATGAAGTTTTCCACCGCGTCAATCTGTTCCGGAGCAGTTCCCTGTCCAACGACATCCTGGACCTGCCAACCGGCGTTGTTACCGAGCGTTTTGAAGACCAGAAATGCCGCTTTGTAATAGTCATCGGCGGCATCCATGTAATAACCGATAACTTTGCCTTTGCCGGCATCTGCCGCGCGGACCGTGGTGGCCGCGAAGTTCATGGCTCCCAGCACAGCGAAGCCAGCTGTCATTTTTAGGAGCAAACGTTTCATTACGCTGCTCCTGCTCTGATCGTTTTTGTGCATCTCTCGTGATTTGGTTCTAGTAGCTGATTTTGTTATTTGTGAATTCCATTTTGAATCTCTTTGCTCCCCAGAGTTGACTGCGCTGCGCCCAGTCGCAGTTCTTTCCTCCATAATGAAAGCCCAGAAATTCTGGCAGAGACCTCGCCGGCCGAAACCGCTCAATCCCAGGTTTCTTATCCCTGAAATTTCGAAACTAGGACTAGGCCGCATCCCAAGTCTCCCGAATGAATTTGTAGCCGTCTGCGACAACCTCGTCCGGTGACTCGAAGAAATCGCGCCAGACCCGAGTCGGCTCAACGAGATCCGGCAACGCCCGCCCGAATGCTTCGATGGTCAGCCAGCCGTCGTAGCCGCTCGCCTTGATCGTCTTAAATAGGTTCGGGAAAGCGATGTGACCGCGTCCCGGTACGCCGCGATCGTTGTTCGAGATATGTACGTGCGCGATCGCATCTGCGTTTTGACTGAAGGCGCTCGGCTGGTCCACCTCTTCGATGTTGGCGTGAAACGTATCGTACAAAGCCTTGAAACTCGGATGATCAACTCGGCGCACGTAAGCAGCAGTCGCCCCCATCGTATTCAAAAAATAGCATTCAAAACGGTTCAAAAACTCGATCGCTAGCCGGACCTCCGCCCGCTGCGCTTCCTCTGCCACCGCTCGGTGCACATCGATCGCGAATTTGAATTCCTCTGCTGTCGGTCCGGTTCCGGAGAATACCCCAAGCCCCTGGTGAAATGGTCCGCATAGGATATCGGCTCCGAGAATCGCCGACTGGCGAACGACCCTGTTCAACCGTTCGACCGCTGCTTTCCGGATCGCCGCATCAGGGCTGATTGGGCTGCTGTCCGGAGTGACGACGGTGACGGTCGAACAGGTGAGCTGCAGTTCATCCAGTTTGCGGCGCAGCTTTTTGTAGTGCGCATCATCTCCGCCAAAGATCGGGATCTCCACACCATCAAACCCAGTCGCTTTGATTTTTTCGAGTTGACGATAATGCTCCTCGGTAACATGAGTCGCCCAAAGAAGCATGTTCATGCCGATTTTCATTGTCCAGGTCCGGCTGTTCTGATTCGGGGGATTGTGTACCAGCTTCGATCCGCTTACGCGATCAAGTCTTTCGAGTCAACGAAAGTCCGTTCATTAAAACAGATTTGAAAAGATTGGGAAAGCGAAGTCGCATTTATTTCGTTGGCTATTTCACTGCGGACCTCCCTGCTTCCCCAGAGTACGAAATAGCCTCCATGAACACCCCCTGTTTTTGTGGGCCGGAGACGGGTGTCTTCCCAGAGGGCCTGATCCAAATTCATTCACACTTTCCATACTTGAATCGACCGCGGGTCGATGTTCAAGCGACAAGGCCCGGCAGCCGGATCTACGCTCCGGTGCGCCAAAACAGACAGCAAAGTGCCGCCGAGGCGCACGGAAAGCTGCAGCATAGCGCCAAATGACGCGATGTCCTGAACCGTTGCCTCATAGCAGCCATTGTCGCTGAGCCGTATATCTTCCGGTCGAATACTCCAACCCACCTTCTCGCCATGCACCATGGGCGGGCCTGCTACGGCAAGTCTCACGCCATTTCCGATTTCAATTTGATTCTCACTGACAGCGATCCCGAAGGCCACGTTTTCTGCGCCGAGTAAGCGCGCAACGGTTTCGCTCGCGGGTCGCTCGAACACCGCTTCAGTCGTGCCTGCTTGCAGAACGCGTCCTTGATCGAGGACGAGGATCTCGTCACTGAGCGCCGCTGCTTCGTCCGGGTCGTGTGTGACGACGACCATCGTTGCTTCGATGTCGCGCTGCAACTGTCGCAATTCCCCTCGGAGGCGGCGGCGCAAGGGGGCGTCCAGGGCAGAGAAAGGTTCATCGAGCAGCACCAGGGTCGCCGGCCGCACGAGGGCCCGCGCCAATGCCACCCTCTGCTGCTGTCCAAGTGAAAGCGCGGCAGGTAGTCGTTCCTGAAGATTAGATAGGCCAAGCCGGTCCATCCAGTGGAGCGCAACTGGCACTTCTGCGCCGGCTGGAAAGAGCACTTGGCGAGCGACGGTCATGTGCGGGAAAAGGGCATAATTTTGTGGTACGTACGCGACGCCGCGAGCTTCCGCCGGTAGGCGCGACAGGTCGCGTTCGCCAAGGCGAAGAACGCAAGGGTCAGCCCTGTCAAGGCCGGCCAGCAGCCGCAGCGTTAGCGTCTTCCCCGATCCTGAAGGCCCAAGGATGGCGAGACGCCGAGCCCGGGTTCTCCAAGCCACGTCAAGCTCAAAGCGGCCGAGGCGCCGTCTGAACTGGAAGGTCAGGCCGCTGTCCGAAACCTGCTTGGGGTATGGCCCAGAGATGGGCTTTGATCTAGCACCGTTTTCCGTCCTGGCAGGCGACGCACCAACGGCGATTTTCGCCCGCCGTAGTGCCGGACCGGTTCGAATATTACTGAGTGCGAAAACGGCGATGGTCGTTAACACCGCGGGAATCAGTATAGGCATCATTGCCGGGAGGCCTTGGCTCCCGAAGGCAACATACATGTAGACTGGCAGCGAATAGGGATGGTAGGCGACCATGACCGTTGCCCCAAACTCACCAAAGGCTCGTAACCAAGCGAGGAGCAAGCCGACGCGAATGGCAGGCCAGGCGAGCGGCAGACTCACGTTGATGAAGGTCACTAACCGTCCCCGCCCCAGCGTAGCGGCTACGTCTTCAAGTACGGGATCAACTGAGACGAAGGCAGAGCATGCAGCCACGATGAGAAAAGGAGCGGCCACGAAAGTCTCCGCCAGCACGATGCCGGTAAAGGAATCTGTGAGTGCGCCGTGGCCCAGCAGACCGAGCGGCGCATAGGGGCCAACCAGGAAGAGCAGAAGTACGCCGCTTGCTAACGGCGGCAATGCTAGAGGCAATTGAACTATGAAACCTAGTAACGCCATGGCGCGCCCCGGCACGCGCGCGAGACAGTACGCAAGCGGGACGCCGGCTATGAGGATCAGAGCGACGGACAAAGTCGCGCTGCTTACTGATACGGCTAAGGCTCGCCAAAGCTCTGTCGCATTAATTGACTGCCAATTCGCAAGTATCCCTTGTGGAATAGCGGCAAAAAAAGGGGCGCACAGATAAATGGCTAGCAATGCCCCAAGCCAGGGCAGCGGTGCAGGAAGACGCTTTGTCACTGTGCGGCGTCAACGAGCAATCGAATAGCCGCCGGCACTGCTTGCACGTTGCCGCTCAAATTTGGTTTGAGTAGTTCAAGACCGTGCTGCTGGAGCAGGTCGCGACCTTGGGAGCCCAGCAAAAAGGTGACTAACCTCTCGGCACCATCTGGGTTCGGCGCATCTCGCAAGATTGTCAGCGTGTAGCGGGCTTTTGGCGCGATTTCGTCAGGAAGTTTTATGGCCGGAATTTTCGCGGCCGAAGTCTCGGTCGAGTAGAAGAAGCCTGCGTCGAGCTGTCCAGACTGCAGGCGCCCAACCAGCGTTTCCTCCGGCAGTATCTGCGCCTGGTCACCGGGAGGGCCGATAATTTGCTGAGAAAGCCCCGGTTTACTATAGAAGATTTCCGCGCGCTTTAGCAGCTCTATGATTAGAGCACCTTTAGGGTCCAGCCTGGGGTCGGTTCGTCCAAGCTTCAGTCCTGGTTCGGCAAGGACCTCATACCAGGGTTTGTTCTTCAGGTCATCCACAAATTTACTGGACGGGTTGTAACCGATTAGAAGCGGCGACTCGGCAAAGGCGATGTACCAGTGCACCCAGTCTCCGTTAGCTTGCCCCATCAATTGGTCGTCGACTTTCGGGTCGGCACTGATGAATACGTCGACGCGCCGCAGCTTACCCTTGATCTCGTTCGCCAATTTGTTCGAACCGCCAGCGTAGCCCTGAAAGCGGTCGCCGGTCTTCTGCTCGAATGCCGGGCCCGCGCTCCGCTCCATTAAATTCACCAGCGAGCCAGCATAAAGTACGTTAA
>JAFAKL010000498.1 GCA_019235445.1 Verrucomicrobiota bacterium
AGCCACTCGAAGCGGTGGCTACCATTCGTCAACGCGAGTCTTACCATCTCCCAAGCTTTCTCGATAGAGAGCCGGTCGTCGGGCTGACGCTCCGGCGACCAATCCATAGGCGAAACATTGCACAATTTCTCCCGGCCAGGCGCTCCAAGGAGCTGCGCACCGGCTTCATTGACCTGGATAAATCGAAGTGTCTCAGGATCCAGGAGCGACATCGCGTCAGCATTACGCTCAAAAAAAGAACGAAACCGTTCTTCACTGTCTGATAGGAATTCGAGCCGAAATTGAACCATTTCATCATTCTCGCCCGGTGCGCTCCAGTTGGCATTAGACCTTTCGTTCCATTCGGCGTGGCCAGCCCGCATCGCTCATCCGCCCGTCCCAAGCGCTTCCGCTGCAGCGGATGCGGGTGAATGGGCGATCCAGGCTCAAGCAACAGAAATCCCTGGCAGTGCCAGGGATTTTCGCAGTTTCGAAGCCTAGCCTAAGTGCGTTGCGACATGGACGTAAGACCTGAAAGGTTGCAGAACTCGCCGTTGAAAGCCCAGTTAAAATATCTCTGGGACTATAATAGTGAGCAGATCGGTAGCTCGGGATGCCGGCGGACGGCTCGAGACTTGGAGTGACCCAATCGTCGGTCTGGAAGCTTAACTTTCGTTGGCCGCCCGCGATTCGGCTGGGGGCGGTTTGACCAGGTTCTCGTAAGACGTCACGACCGCGTGAAAGGCGGGAATGGCTTGCCGGAACGAGTCCTGGTCTTGGGCCGACACGGTAATGAAATGGATTGAGTCCTTCGCCTGAATGTATGCCGCCGCTTCGAAATTACCGAATTTATCACCAGCAAAGTAGTAGATTTCGGCCTTGCTGGCATCCTGGGTGGTAAGTGTTTTGACATGTTTAACACTCACCTTCGGACTGCCTCTTTCTCTCAGGTTGCGCAGCGTGTCATTGACCTGGTCAGGAATAGTCCGGATGGCCCCGCCTTTGGTACGAACCCGGACATAGATGACTGCTTTGCTGGTACCCCAACTCGTCCCGGTAGGATAGAAGACCAGATTTATCCCCTGGTCCTTCCCAGCCTCGTTATCCAGAACCCAGTTTCGTGGCGCCTTGATCTCAAACGCATAATCCTTTCCCCGCACGACACTGTACCCTTCCAGGATTTGCTCAGCGAAAACACTGCTGACGGAGGGGAGCAAAAACACGGCGATTAGACGAAAAAAAGACATAGCCTGAAAGAATTGGCCGCCATTATAATACTGATCGCACTCATCACGCAACTCAAGCGCCCGCAGAAAATCCGACCCTGCCGATGAGAAAAGAGTGACGCCGAGCCAAAGCATAGCAGCATAGGCATCCGGCCTGTGTTGTCGTCTCAGCAGCCGACAGCGAGAATGAAAAGCCTGTGACGATACTACTTCTCGGGCGCCGGCATTCTGGGCGAAGATCGAGGACGACGACGAAGGACGATTGGGAGGCTGGGCGTCTAAATCGTCGTATCCCTGCGTCGCCGTACCCGAAACAACCGTGGAGCGACAGGCGAATCACTCGTGCTGGCCAACTCTTCGACGATCCATTCCTCTCCGGGCATCTGCTCCAGGAACTGCCGGACCTCTTTATACTCTGCCGCGCCGCCTTCGTGTCCACGATAGACAAGGAGCGTCACGCGGCCGCCGTCAGCCAAATGCTCAAGCACGGAGGCAAGAGCCATCACCGTTGTGTCAGGTTGGGTGATAATTTTACGATTGCCCCGTGGCAAATACCCAAGGTTAAACATGGCGCCCTCAATGGTCGCTCCAGCAGGCAGATAGTCGGCTAACCGCGAGTGAGAATCGTGGATTAGCGCAACCCGATCGATCGTGCCGACAAACTTCAATATCTCCCGGGCGCCGGCTAACGCTGCTTTTTGCACGTCAAATCCAAGTACCTTTCCTGTCGGGCCGACCCGGTGCGCGAGAAAGAGTGCGTCGTACCCGTTTCCCACTGTGGCATCAATTGCCAGCGCACCGTCGAACAGGGCGACCTCAATCCAGGCAGTCGCCGCCGCGGTCAAACGACCCTCTGCTACTGCCACAAGGATGTTCGGCATACGAACCGCTTACCAATAGATGTCATCGGGCATTTGAAACGCTCCCCTGATCAGATGGACCCGAGTGGTAGGTTTCAAGAGCACCTCCACCACGTCAAACCGATACGGCACTCGAGGATCATTCAGCAATCGGAGCCACTCTTTGGCGCCTTGGATAATTCTGTCCTGCTGGGCTTGAATCAGCCCGGCGTGCGGCGGACCGAATGCGTCTGTGGTACGCGTTTTTACTTCAACGAAAACCAGCGTCTCTTCCCTTCGATCGCGGCAGACCAGATCGATTTCCCCGCCTCGCCTGGACCGGAAATTCTTGTAGAGAATGCGGAAACCGTTCCTGCGGAGGTAATCCGCAGCGATTTTTTCGCCCATCCGGCCAAGCGTTAGATGGGGAGGGGAAAGCCGGCGGCTAGCCACCCTTGGCCAGAATCTAATGAAAAAGAAAGTACGTTTGAGCGACCGGTGCAAATGAGCGGCGATGAATCGGGCAAGGGCCATGGATCTGTAAGTTTTCAAGGTGCGCCGGCGTTCCATAGCCTTTGTTTTGGTCAAAGTCATATTGTGGAAAATCGCTATGCCACTTTCGCATCATACGGTCCCGCGTGACCTTCGCAAGGACGCTGGCGGCCGCAATGCTAAGAGATCTTCCGTCCCCACCGATGATCGCGGTCTGTGGCTGTTGGAAGACAGGCACCGGAAGACCGTCTATGAGCAGATGGTCCGGCTGCACCGGTAACGCCGTGATCGCTCGCTGCATGGCGAGAAAGGTCGCCCGGAGGATATTAAGCCGGTCGATCTCGGTGGATTCGGCGATGCCGATGCCATAACCGACAAGCTTTCCAGGAGCAATCAGACGTTCGAAGAATTGCTCACGCACCGCTTCGGCCAGCTGTTTGGAATCGTTCAACCCGGTCAGTGAGAATTCGGCCGGCAGAATGGCCGCCGCTGCGACTACCGGCCCTGCGAGAGGGCCTCGCCCGGCTTCATCGATGCCGGCAACGAGAGGAAAGCCTGTCGACCAGAGATGCTTCTCAAATCTAAGGCCACAGCGCGGCATGGGAGGACATTCACTTTTGCGATTTTTCCTTCACCGCGATAGCTTGCTTGCCTTTGCGATCGCGGAGGTAATTGAGCTTGGAACGGCGCACACTCCCGGCCCGCTCGACTTCGATTTTGGCTATCCGCGGCGAGTGGAGAGGGAAAACACGTTCAACGCCTTCCCCATAAGAGATGCGGCGGACGGTGAAGGTAGAATTGAGCCCGGTACCCCTTCTGCCAATCACGATGCCGGTGAAGATCTGAATCCGCTCTTTGTCGCCCTCCACTACGCGGGTGTGAACTCTAACGGTGTCGCCTACCTGAAACGACGAGATATTCGGCTTCAGCTGCTCTTGCTCTATCTTGTGAATGATGTTCATACAATGCTCCTGGCTCCCCTGGGGGTGCATTAACTAACTCAGCCCAGTGAAAATGCAACCCCCATCAGGAGAAACGGGTCGGGCGGAAACGGGTCGGCGGGTCGGCATTCGTGAGAACGTATGGGAGGGCTGAAACGGGTAGGCGTTCGAGGGGGACCGCGGCGGGACGATATATGTCCGAGTTCCGCCTCGAAAGGGCAAACAAGGGTAGAGAGCGCCGATGCACTGATGCACCCCAGGTCGACACGGTTCTTCCTAGCGCCGACACGCCGAACCGCCGAACCGCTTTTCCCAGGCATCTAAACCCTCTTGTTTGCGCTTTCGACCGGAAAGCGCGAGCATATTGCTTCTCGCAGTCCCCGCGAACGCCGATAGGTTTTCACGAACGCCGACACGACGAACCGCCGACCCGTTTCTGCCCCATGCTCACGATAATTTTCGACGAGTCCGCGACTGCCTTCAGCGCGGATTACCATCCGGAGCGCCCTGCCCGTCTCACCATGACGCAAACTTACCTTTGCGACCAGCATCCCGATTGGGCCTGGCTTTTGCCGCGGCTTGCCTCCGAAGAGGAGGTTTTGAGGGTCCATCGCCCCGAACACCTCGAGCGGCTGCGGCTACCCGTCGATTTCGATCCTGATACCCCGTTTTATCCCGAGATCGAAGAACACGCTTTGCGGGCTGCGGGAGCGGCGATCGAATCGGTTGACCTGGCACTCCGTGGGCAGCAAGCTTTTTCGCTCATGCGTCCTCCCGGCCATCACGCGACTTCAACCCGGGCCATGGGCTTTTGCTATTTGAACTCCATCGCCATTGCCGCGTTCCATGCCCTCGAAGAAGCCGGTTGTGAGCGCGTCGGGATCTTGGATTTTGACGCTCATCACGGCAACGGCACGGAAGCCATCGTCTTCGGCAACAATCGTGTACGATTTGTGTCCATTCATCAGCATCCCTGTTATCCGGGAACCGGAACCGCGTCGCGGGGCAATGTCCTGAACTGGCCGATCCCGCCGCGGAGCCCCGCTGAACGACATGCGGCGGCCGTTCACCAAGCGCTTGATCGACTCGTTGAGTTCAGACCTGATCTCGTGTTGGTATCGGCCGGGTTCGATGCCTACGTCAGAGACCCTCTGACAGAGATGACTTTGGAGGCCGAACACTTTGCCAGCTTCGGGCGTTGGCTCAGGGAAACGGGTCTGCCCGTAGCCCCGATTCTGGAAGGGGGATACAGCAACGAACTCCCAATCTTGATAGAAGCGTTCCTCACCGCCTGGAGCGATTGATAAATGAAAACTTCACTTTACGCGGCGACGTTTCTCGCCTTTGCACTCACGTTAAGTCTGGAGGGGGTCGAACCCCAACAGGTTGGGTCGCCGACTCCTCCCGGGACAAAGGTCGAAACAATCGTCTTTTTGCGGCACGGTGAAAAACCGGAGAAAGAAACCGGTCAATTGAACTGTCAGGGCCTGAATCGAGCGTTGGCCTTGCCTCGGATTCTCAGCTCGAAGTTTGGCAGGCCCGATTACATCTTCGCTCCCGCGACTACCAGAATGATGGAAATCGGGGCCGGCGGATTCGATTACCTGCGGCCACTTGCAACAATCGAGCCGACAGCGATCGAACTTGGCCTGCCAGTTAATACGAACTTCGGGTATACCAATATCGAAGGGCTCCGGTCCGAATTGACCCGGAAAAAGTACGAGAACGCCTTGATCTTCGTCGCCTGGGAACATTACGAGTTAGCCAGAGTCGTGAAACAGCTCGTCCGCGAATTTGGCGGGGACGCCCGCGAAGTTCCCGATTGGAAAAGCAAGGACTTTGACAGCCTCTATGTGGTGCGGATTATCAGTCGTGAGGCGACAAAGTCCGTTTCTTTCACCCTGGATCAAGAAGGGCTTTCCAATCTAAGTACCGATTGTCCGGGTGCCAGGCAGCAGTAGCTGTTTGTTTGGGAAAACTCTTCTCCGGTTTTTTTGGAAAGTAAGCCGGCAATCGAGGCTCACAGGCGAGACGCCTATGTTTGCTGCTTAATACTTCGGCAGCTGTTTGCGGTACATTTCCCGGAACGGGTGTTCGTCGAGCAGATTTGGTTCGATGCCGCCGAACTTCTGGCCATCGTAGATCTGAATTCCGACGTAAAAATACAACGGACAAATAGGAGTCCCTTGATTAAGAAGAATGTCTTCTGCTCGCTCGAAGATTCTTAGACGTTGGCTGCTATTTTGCTCCAGCGCTGCGGCGGCCACCAAGTCGTCGTACTGTTTGTTGCGCCAACCCGTTCGATTATTTCCTCCATCGGAGACAAAACAATCGATGAATGTATTAGGATCGTTGTAGTCGCCGACCCAGCTGGATCTGGCGAAATCGTAATCGAGTTGGCTCAACGAGTTGAGGTAGACCTTCCACTCCTGTTTCTGGAGCTCTATGTGCACACCCAGTGAGTCGCTCAGCATATTCTGGATTTCGACGGCAATGTCTTCATTCAGCTTCTTGCTATCATAAAGGTAGGTAATTGTAGGAAGACCCTTGCCGCCCGGGTACCCGGCCTCGGCCATGAGCCGTCGAGCACCTTGCACGTTGCGACCGAACATTTTGGGCGGCTGGTATCCGCCGGCCGTTCCCGGGGGGGTAAACGAGTAAGCTGGAGGTTCGCCGGCCTGAGTGATCTTCTGAACGATGCGGTCGCGGTCAATAGCCATCGCGAAAGCTTGCCGGACCCGAACGTCGTCCAACGGCTTTCTGGTGACGTTGAATCGGATGAAATAGTTGCCAAGAAAAGGAGCGGCGTGAAAATCGGAACGCGTTTTCAATTCCGGGATCAGGGAAGGCGGCGTGAGGCCTTTGTCCAGGATGAGATCGGCCACCTTGGATGCGTAAAAATTGTAAGCAGTGATTGAATTGTCGATCGGCAACGCGTCGATAGTGTTCAGAGCGACATGCGCTGCGTCCCAGTAGAGCGGGTTTTTCTGCAACCGGATGCGGTAATTCAACCGCCACTCCTTGAGCAGAAACGGACCGTTATTGACCAGTTTGTTCGGTTTGATCCAGTCGTCGCCGTACCTTCCTATCGTTGGTATATGAACCGGTAACAGGGTCATGAAGGAACAGAGATCGAGAAAGTAGGGAACCGGGGCTTCCAGCTCGACTCGAAAAGTTCGGTCATCGATGGCCGTGAGGCCGACCTTACTGAAATCCTTCAACTTTCCCTCATTAAACGGTTGCGCATTCTTGATGTGGTAGAGCAGATAGGCGTATTCGGAAGCGGTTTCGGGCAACAAGACGCGTTTCCAGGATTGGACGAAATCCATTGCGGTCACAGGGTCGCCGTTGCTCCACTTCGAACGGGCGCGGAGATGGAAGGTGTAGACTTTATCTTCATTGGAGAGGTCCCAGCTCTCCGCAATGCCCGGCTGAGGTTTGCCAAAGCGGTCGAAATGCAGTAGTCCTTCGAAGAGAGCGTAGCAAATACGGCCTTCGAGCTGGCCGGTCACCACTGCTGGATCAATGGACTCCGGCTCCGCTCCGTTAAGTATGACCAGCTCGGCTCGCCGATCGTCCGAACCGCAACTGGTTAGAATGAAGAGGAGGAGAAGGCCGATTGCATCAACCGAGCGGCAGGCCTTTTTGACCCGGTGTTCTGCGGAAGGTCCTGCGGGGAGGGAATTTCGTTTCATCTGATTCCTCCGCGGTATTCCCGCTGAGATTTCTGGCGCGGAACTTAATGCGGCGGAAAAGCAGATGGGGCGGGTGCAGGAGTGGAATCGGACGTTAGCCTGGGAGAGGAGGACGCCGAGGGAGCAGACTTATTCGAAGATTCAGGAGTTGCAACCGGAGCGGCAGTAGCAGCCGCCCTCGCAGTCGCCTGGGGCGAACCTGCGGCGGTAGCGGCTGGAGAGACCGTGGGTTTCGGCGCGGGCAAGGAGGCTGCTTTACGGACCTCGTTCTCGAGAACACCGACGCGACGCTCCGTGCTCTGCCGCGCGGTGAGGACGGTTAAGAGCAAAGTGACAGCAAAAAAAATGCACCCGAGATAAACCGTTGCCTTGGTGAGAACCGTCGCCGTCTGAGCGCCAAAAATGTTTTCTGTCATTCCGCTGCCGAAGGCCGCTCCCAGCCCTTCGTTTTTTGGCCGCTGCATCAATACGACCAGCGTTAGCAAGATGCAGACGATCACGAGGATCGAAAGGAGAAGCGGGATCGCAATACTCAGCCACATAAGGGCGGGAATATGGAATGCTGGCCGACGGTTGTAAAGTTGTTGCGAAAGGAACCCTCGAAAGAGGCCGACTCACGGCAAATGATCCTGAAGGTGAATTGAACTCAAAGTTGTTCCATGCTTTGGTGGGCGAAATGCTTCGCGTGTTCATGTTGCTGGGATCGATTGCAACCATGGCTGTCTCGCAGCCGCTGGATTATCCAAAACCAAAGAAGGGTGATGTTGTCGACGATTATTTCGGCACCGGAGTGCCCGACCCATATCGCTGGATGGAAAATACCGATTCTCCGGAGACAGTTGAATGGGTGAAAGCAGAAAACGTCCTTACCTCCGCCTATATGGACAAGTTGCCTGAACGCGCAGCTTTCCGGGTGGAATTGACGAAGCTCTTGAATTACCAACGCTATACGGTGCCGGACTGGGAGGGTCACCGATACGTGTATCGAAAGAACGACGGACTGCAAAATCAGAGCGTGATTTATACGCTGAAGAAGCTGAGCGATGCGCCGATGGTGCTGTTGGATCCTAATCAACTCGCGAGCGATGGGACGGTAGCCGTCACGAGCACCATGGTGAGTGACGATGGGCGGCTCCTGGCTTACGGCGTTGCTGCCAGCGGTTCGGATTGGAACGAGATCCGAGTTCGGGATATCGACCGGGGCAAAGATCTCCCGGACGTGGTCAAATGGATAAAGTTTTCCGAACCAAGCTGGACAAAAGACAGCAGAGGATTCTTCTATTCAAGATTTCCTGAACCGAATTCAGCCGGAAATCAGACCTTCGCCAAGCTGGCTTACCAGAAGGTCTATTACCATCGGCTGGGAGATCCTGTGGAGAAAGACCACTTGATCTACGAACGACCGGACGATCCGGATCTAGGCTTTGACGCCGAGGTTTCTTACGACGGCCGATACCTGCTGATGGTGGTGAACAAGGGTACAGAAGATCGAGTTCTGTTGTACTTCAAGGATCTTGGAGACCCGAATGCACCGAATATTGACGCTCCCTTTCAACCAATTGCCGACAAGTTTGAAGCAGAATTCAAAGTGGTGGGCTCGATGGGAAATCGGTTGTACGTCGTGACCGACCTCAACGCTCCAAGGTACAAAATCGTCGAGATCGATCTGTCGAACCTGAGTCGCGATCATTGGAAAGAAATCATTCCTGAGTGCAGGAACCTTTTGGAGGATGCATCGCTGGTTGGTGGCAAGCTGGTCGTCAAATATCTGGCGGACGCTAAAAACCGGCTCTTGGTTTTCAATTTGGAAGGAAAACAGGAAAGCGAAATCGGCCTTCCTTCCTTGGGAACGGTAGGGGCTCTATCCGGGAATCCCGGTCGTCCGGAACTGTTTTATATGTTCACGTCATTTCTCTATCCATCGACAATCTATCGCTATGACGTGAACAGCGGTGAGAACACGGTGTTCCAAAAACCAAGCGTCGATTTTGATGCGGACCGATACGAGACAAAACAGATCTTCTATACGTCAAAAGATGGCACGAAGATCCCTATGTTCATTGTTAGTAAAAAGGGGCTTCAACTCGACGGGAATAACCCGGTCTTTCTGACTGGCTACGGCGGATTCAACATCTCGATGACGCCTTCGTTCGCTGCTTCGTATGCGAGCTGGATTGAAAAGGGTGGGGTGTTTGCTCTCCCTAATCTGCGAGGTGGCGGAGAATATGGCCGGGAATGGCACGAGGCAGGGATGAAGGAACACAAGCAAAATGTTTTTGATGATTTCATCGCTGCTGCGCAGACATTGATTGAGGAGAAATATACGAACGCCAAAAAAATCGCCATCGTGGGAGGTTCCAATGGCGGATTACTGGTGGGCGCGGTGCTGACCCAGCGGCCCGATCTCTTCGGGGCTGCCGTTGCTGAGGTCGGTGTTCTCGACATGCTGAGGTTCCAAAAATTTACGATCGGATGGGCTTGGCAAGCAGATTATGGGTCTTCCGACACTCCAGAGGGGTTTAAGTATTTGATCAAGTATTCGCCGCTCCAGAATATCAAAAAGGGAACCTGCTATCCGCCGACGTTAATCACCACCGGGGACCATGACGACAGAGTGGTGCCCGGTCACTCATTCAAGTTCGCCGCCACATTGCAGGCCGCGCAGGAGTGTACTAACCCGGTGCTGATTCGGATCGAAACGAAGGCCGGACACGGCTCGGGGAAGCCGATCAGTAAAGTCATCGAGGAACAATCCGACGTCCTGGCTTTTATGTGGAGCGCGGTTTCGGGGACAAAGTAGCGAGGGAGGAGTCGGAAAACGGGAAACAGGAGTTGCAGGAGCCGCTTCAAAGGAAACGGCAGCGCTGAAAGTGCGCACCAAATGCACGCCACGAGATTCACGCGCTCCTTCAGAGCTGGATTCCTATAACTTAATCTTTCCTGGGACTCCGCCTGACTTCGCCAGGCCTGGAGTTTGGACATTTCGAAGACGAGTTTCAGGCCTCCTAAGGAACCATTCAGTTCCTTAGGAGGTGCCTCTCCGGAGAAGGTACCCCGGAGGGGCACTGGCCCTGAACCGGAGTGAAACCCCCTAAGCCTAAGGGCTAACTAAACTTTAGGAAATCCTACAACGAAAGATCGTATCCTGTCCCGGAGGGACAAACGATAGTAGCCTGGCACGAAGTGCCTGGAAACAAGAGAAAAAGTGGACCCGTCCCGGAGGGACGATTGATGTGCTCACTGGTACACTAGGATGAATTTCGTTTTGCTTTGCGATACCACCGCGACGGAGGAAAAGAGTGACACCTTGGGAGAAAACCTTGATCAACCGTCCCTACGGGACTAAACGCGTCTTTTTTCTTTTTTCCAGGCACTTCGTGCCAGGCTACCCTCGTTTTAATCCCTCCGGGATAAATGCGTCACGGCACCTCCCTGCCGCTGCGGTAAGTTAACGCCTATGTGGGCGCAGCTCTAGGAAAGGGTTAGTTGGCGCCTCGGCGCCGGTATAAAGACGTTGGTAAATGTCCAAACCGCAGCGCCTGGCTTCGCCAGGGTACGCCCCAAGCTCTCCCTGTTTCTCGCCTTCGGCGCTCCAGATCGCAACCCAGGACCAAATACGGCATTGTGACGCTAACCGTTGGTTATTCAAAAAACTTGGACAAATGAGCCGGGCTTTTCAGGCAGCCCGATCATAGAGCACTGGTCGGTTTGAGGTCGAAGACTTCGCTGTACACATACCCTAAGCTAAGCTAGATTTCTTGGTCAACCGAGGAC
>JAFAKL010000378.1 GCA_019235445.1 Verrucomicrobiota bacterium
CGGGGTGCTCCTGGACTTCGTCAGCAGCCAGGCGGTCGGCGATCTGCTCGTCGACGCCTATTGCGGCTCTGGTTTTTTCGGGCACGCCCTTTCTGAGCGATTTAAGAAGATCATTGGCCTCGATTGGAGCGAGCCGGCGATCACCGCCGCGCGGGAAACGGCGCGTTCACACGAGACATACATCTGCGGTGACGTCGGCGAGATGATTGCCTCGCTCCTGCGCGATGAACAACCTCAGACCGTCATTCTCGATCCTTCGGCGGAGGGCGTTGACGAGCGGGTCACTAAAGCGCTGCAGATTCATCCTCCTACCCGATTGATTTACGTTTCCTGCAACCCTGCCACCCTCGCCCGCGATCTGGCACGGTTACGAGAAGGTTATCATCTCAGAGCCATCCAGCCATTCGACATGTTCCCGCAGACCGCAAAAATCGAAACCGTCGCGGTGCTTAGTGCAGCTGCTCGTGCTATCCAAGTCCAAGGCCCTTCGCCAACGGATCCATCTTAGCGCGTACTTTCTCGTCCATCCGCACCAATTCGGGCCAGCCACGGCTGTACCCTTCTGAAGGCAGTTTTCTGGTCGCATCGATTCCCATGTGAGAACCGATGTTCGCGGCGGTCGGTGCGTGATCGAGGCTGTCACTGGGGTTCTTGATAAAGGTCGTATCCCGCTGTGGATCGGTGTTTGCGCATAACCGGAAAAGAACCTCACTGGTATTGTGAACGTCGCAGTCCTCGTCGAGGACCACGATGTACTTGGAAAACATCATTTGGCCCATCCCCCATAATCCATGCATCACCTTATAGGCTTGATAAGGGTATTGCTTGCGGATGCTGACGAAGACGAGGTTATGGAAAACCCCTTCCGCAGGCAGCGCCATGTCTACGATCTCGGGGAAATTCATTTTAAAGACCGGAAGGAAAATGCGGACGCTGGCGCTGCCCATATAAAAATCCTCCATCGGTGGGATTCCGACAATCGTTGCAGGGTAGATTGCCTCCTTCCGACGAGTGATGGCAGTCAGATGAAAGACCGGGTAGGGGTCGACTGACGTGTAGAACCCGGTGTGATCACCAAACGGCCCTTCTGGCCGCAATTCACCCGGTTGGACGTATCCTTCCAGGACAAAATCCACATCCGCGGGAACCTCCAGATCGCAGGTCTCGCACGTGACTAGTTCGACCGATTTTTTCCGGACAAATCCGGCGAAAAGCACTTCGTCAAGACCATCCGGCAACGGAGCGGTTGCTGCGAAAGTATACGCCGGATCGCCCCCTAGACAGACGGCCACCGGCATCGGCTCATTTCTTTCATAGTACCGCTTCCCATGGCGCGCTCCGACCTTGTGGATCTGCCAATGCATTCCGGTCGTCCGCTCGTCATAAACCTGCATCCGGTACATCCCGATATTTCGTTCACCCGTGTCCGGATCTCTCGTGTACACCGTGGGCAGGGTGATAAAGCGTCCTCCATCTTTCGGCCAGCAGAGTAAGACCGGCAGATCCTTGAGCGAAAACTTGCCGCTTCCATCGAATCGGTGAATAACCTCTTTGCACGGGCCATCCGTAACCCGCTTCGGTCGGGCGTGCAGCAGGTCAATCCCTTGTTTTAACAGAGACCAACCTTGCCGCATGGAAGCGGGAGGTTTTGCTTTCAGGAGGAGCTGCATCTGGTGAGCGATTTCGTCGACCGATTCCAGACCGATCGCACGTGCCATTCTGCGCTTGGACCCCATTGTATTGATGGCAACAGGAAACGAAGAAATCTTGCCGTCGATGGTGGGTTTTTCGAACAGGAGGGCTTTGCCGCCTCCGGGCGCTTTCATCTGGCGGTTTGCCAACTCGGTTATTTCAAGTTCGGTGGCAACAGGCTCGGAAATGCGCACCAGTTCAGAGATCCGTTCGAGTTCGTCGACAAAATGAGAGAATGATCGATAAGCCATATCTTTTCTAACGTCTTCTCAGACGCGTCCCGGCGTTGGTCAGCGTATGTATTCCCAGCCGGTACAGCGATTCCTTTCGAAGAATGCGGTGTTGTACGGTACGTCATAGCCGAGGATGTCTTCCCCAATGAGTGGGCCAACTAAGTCATAACCGTACAAGCCGCGGCGTCCGTAAAAGGGGCCGTACCCGCCGTACGGATAGTACCCGCGGTACGGATGCCAGTCCAAAAATATCACCCGCGAAGCAGCTTTTGATTCTTTTCGCGGGTTAGCGGGCTTCTGGCAGGTTGCGCAAGGCGTCGACGATGCGTAGCTTCCGAAGATGGAGGATCGTTTCGGCCATCGGATCAACTATCTCAGAGTTTCGATCACCGACAGGTGCAACGAACGATGTCTTTATTGCATGCCGCAAGAGCTGCAGGAGTGGCTCCCGCGCGCAGAAATCCTCAACTTCGACGAGATCACGCGGCTGGTGCGAATTGCTTCCGATCTCGGGGTGACCAAGATTCGCATCACCGGAGGGGAACCGCTGGTAAGGAAAAATGTTCTCGAGCTCTTTCGCCTGCTGGGGGAGCTGAAGAAAATCACCGATATCGGGATATCCACCAATGGATCGCTTCTCGCCAAAACGATCGAGAACGGGGAGACTGTGGCCCGCGCCCTGGTGAGATGCCGGGTCCGCACGGTCAACATCTCGCTCGATACGCTGGACCGCGAGATGTACCAGTCCATCACCGGCCGCGACTTTCTTCCGCAAACGCTTCAGGGCGTTGCTGCCGCAAAGGAGGCTGGGTTCGAACGAGTCAAACTCAACGCAGTGTTGATGCGCGGTCGCAACGACGATGTTCTGACCGATCTGGTGCGCTTCGCTCGAGCAGAAAACTTGTTACTCCGGTTTATCGAATTGATGCCGGTGACCACGACTGACGTTCTGACCGAGGCAAATTTTTTGTCAGTGGGGGAAGCGCGCCGCCGATTGGAAACCGAGTTTGGTCCGATGATACCGGAACCGGACTTCAAGACGAACGGGCCCGCGTCCTACTATCGGCTCGCCGATTCGCCGCAGCGAATTGGGTTTATCGGAGCGATGACCAACCAGCACTTCTGCGAAAGTTGCAACAAATTGCGGCTGACTTGTGAAGGAAAACTGCGACCCTGTCTTGGCAGCCATCTCGAGTTCGACATTAAAACACCGATGCGGCATGGCGCCAGCGATGAGCAACTTCGCCGGTTTTTCAGTGAAGTGGTTGAACGCAAGCCAGAACGACATGATTTCCGATACAATTATCAGCCCGGCCGCCGGATGGTCGCCATCGGGGGATAACGCGTGACCGACAACCTTTCTCATCTGGCGGAGGATGGATCTGTCAGGATGGTCGATGTCTCTGGCAAACCGATCACCAGGAGAGTCGCCACAGCCCAAGCCGTGATCGCACTTCGCCCGGAGACGAAAGCGAAAATCGAATCAAACCAGGTAGCCAAAGGCAACGTTCTGGTCACGGCTCGCCTTGCGGCGATCCAAGCTGTAAAGCGAACGGGAGAATTGATTCCGCTCTGTCATCCCCTGCCCGTGCTGCACGCGCAGGTCGATTTCGAAAACCTGAAACAGGGAATCCGCATCCAGTGCCGAGTGACGACCGTGGCGCAGACAGGCGTCGAAATGGAGGCTCTCACCGGGGCGAGTATTGCCGCACTCACGATCTACGATATGTGTAAGGCGATAGACAAAGGGATTGTCATCTCTGATCTCCGCCTGATCTCCAAGTTCAAAGAATCCCCATGAATCAGATCATCGTCGGCGTGATTACAATTTCCGATCGGGCGTCTCAAGGCTTGTACGAAGATCTCGGGGGACCCGCTTTAAAGGAAACCGCTCTGCGGTTTGAATGGCAAGTTCTTGCCGAGGCAATTGTTCCCGATGAGATCGGCCGGATCCAGGAGACCGTGCGGTCATTTTCTTCTCAGGGCTGCGGCTTGATCCTGACCACCGGCGGAACGGGAGCCGCTCCCCGGGACGTGACGCCGGAAGCGATTCGCGGAATTATGCGGGTGGAACTGCCGGGGTTCGGAGAAGTAATGCGTGCCGGGTCGCTCAGGCTGACGCCTAACGCCATTTTGTCGCGATGCCTGGGCGCCATCGTCGACCAATCCCTGGTCATTGCGTTGCCGGGCAAACCGCAGGGTGCAGTGGATTGCCTCGGGTTCGTTGCGGGCGCAATCCCCCATGCGGTGGCAATTGCGCAGGAAATACCGACCTCTTGCTAGTGTACTGTCGCCGTTCGAATGCTTTGGCAATGAAGGCTTTCCAGGCACTTCGTGCCAAGCTACTTTCGTTTGGTCCCTCCGGGACGCACTTGCCTACGACGTAGTGATAGGGGTAGCGCTTTCGTCCTCGTCTGCCAAACGCCGAACGCCAAACTACCGACCCAGCCATTCCACGGCCGCCGGCAGGAACAAGAGCAAGTCGGCCAGCACACTCAGCGGCGTAGGAGACATTCGCCCTCGCAAGGAGAAAAGCAAAACAGCGCATCCGAGGGTCAGCGCGATTGTCATGAGCGGAGCGGCCAGCCGAAGCCAACTGAGCGCGATGCTAAGGATAACGACAATCCCTGATAGAATTGCCAGCAATCCGCCGGTCCAGCGAGGTCCGAGCAGTACTGGAATGGTCCTGATTCCGGTCAATTTGTCTCCGGCAATATCTCGGTAATCGAAAACCAGGGCATTGATGGTCAGAAGCAGAAAGACCCATAAAAAGACCAGCCATTCCTTCCATCGAGGTACGTTGCCGGATTCCAAAGCCGGCCATGAGACCAGCGAGAGAGCGATCGTCGCCGGCGCAAGAAGAGACTTGAGGTACGGAAGGTCCTTAAGGCGGAACCGTCCGCCGGGGAGCGGACGTGAATAGAAACAAAGTGTTCCGAAGACCACCGCCAGCGGAACCAAAAGCCAGGAACGTCCCGTCAGGAGCGGCCATATTGCCACGATCGCTCCCGATAACCAGACCAGAGAAGTTCGCCCACTCCGCAGCCTGAGACTCCAGTTGAAGCGCATGGGTGTATTCAGCCGATCCGCGGGGTCCAAGTAAAGGCGGTCCGCATTATAAACCAGCAGATAGCCGGCGAACCAGAGCGGAGCAGATCGGCTCCAGCCAACCTGCATAAAGTTGCATGCAACACAACCCAGCGCTGTGATCGCCGACGCCCCGACCAATTCGAGCAGATAAATCGAGATCGAGAGGGATCGAAACCAATTTGGACGACCGGATCGGCGCAATAACGTTCGCCGTTCGCCGGTCGACCTAGGGTGGTGCAGTCCCATTTCTAGTACTCCAATGTGTTGCCCATGTCCTGAACCAAAACTGTACCGATCTCCTGACTGCGCCCTGCGCCTGCGCCGAACATCGAACGCCGATTGTTTCCTTGACGACCATGGTCCTCATACCTAGATACAGGCTGGCAGGCAAGGTCACCAGAGAACGTGAGGATTAGAACCTCGGACGCGCGGTCGCCCAAGCAGCAAAGGAGCGAAGTAAA
>JAFAKL010000438.1 GCA_019235445.1 Verrucomicrobiota bacterium
GCAGGCGCTTCTGGCATTACGGAAAAGACTTCGAGACCGTCAAACGTCAGTTTTCGCGGTTCCTGTTCAGAGAAGACATGATCGGAGCCTATTACGGCGGCGAACTCATTGGTTTTATTATGCTGGGGAACGCCGGTCGATACGGGATCACCGGACAGATCATCTCAAGTATCAAACACCGGGATAAAGCGACTAACAATGCCTTGATCGCCAAAGCGGTAGCCCTCTGCGAGAAGAAGCATCTGGAGTATTTGGTTTATCTGTATTGGAGCGACGACTCCTTGGCAGAGTTCAAGAGGCGATGTGGTTTCGAAAAAACGAGGGTTCCTCGCTATTTCGTGCCTTTGACGACGAGGGGCAGACTGGGGTTTAAACTTGGCCTTCATCGTGGCTGGAAAGAGGCCCTTCCTGACCAGGTGAAAACGCGTCTTAAGGAGTGGCGCCGCATCTGGTACAAGTCGCGTGCCGAATAAAGACAGAGGCGCTGGCGAAAACCTATGCCGGGCATAGCAGGGATCATCAGTCGCAGACCATGCGGGGAGTGTCAGGATCTCGTTCAATCGATGATAGCCTGCCTCCAGCACGAGCCTTTTTATACTTCGGGAACCTGCTTTTTCCCGGAGATAGGAATCTATAGCGGTTGGTCGGCCTTGGCAGGCTCTTTTGCTGCCGCCCAACCATTTGCCAATCCGGAGAACGACATTGCCCTTGTTTTCGCCGGGGAATGTTTTCTAGCTCCGGAGCTAGCGGCCAGGCTAAGATTAAAGGACGATCCGGCTGCCCGGAAACACTCTCACTGGCTGATCCAGCTTTACGAGGAAACAGGCGCCAAGTTCTTCGAAAGTTTAAACGGCCTATTCAGTGGCCTGCTCGTCGACAGGAGGCGGAAAACGGCATTTCTTTTCAACGACCGTTACGGAATCGAGCGAATCTATTTCTACGAGAACAAGGAGGAAACCTATTTCGCCAGTGAGGCCAAGGCCCTCCTCCGGGTCCTCCCGGCACTGCGTGCCTTTGACGAAAAAGGGGTGGCGCAGTTTTTGACTTTCGGGTGCACTTTGGAATGGCAGACCTTATTCCGAGGCGTCCAGTTAATGCCTGGTGGCTCGCTCTGGACTTTTGCAGGCGCCAGCGTCCGCAAAGGACATTACTTTTCGGCGTCCGATTGGGCTTCCAGACAACCTCTGGACGAGTCCAAGTTCGAGTCCGAGTTCAAAGAGACATTTAAAAAGATTTTGCCTCGTTATTTCGGCTCTGCCTCGAAAATTGGTATTTCGCTCACCGGCGGTCTGGATACGCGAATGATTATGGCATGTCTGCCGGACGCCGCGGCAAAGCCGGTTTGCTATACGTTTTCAGGGGAGAAGCCAACCATGTTGGACTCTCAACTGGCTGCCCAGGTCGCGCAGGCATGCGGTCTGGAGCACACGAATCTAGCCATCGGGACGGACTTTTTTTCGAGTTTCGCGACTCAGGCCGACAATGCCGTTTACCTGACCGATGGTTGTTTCGGTATCACAGGTGCCCATGAAGTTTATCTAAACCGTAAGGCTCGCCAATTAGCACCTGTCCGCCTGACCGGTAATTTTGGCAGTGAGATTCTGAGAGGAATGTCGACCTTTAAACCGATCGGACTTTCCCGGGATCTCATCCTCTCTGAGGTGAGGCGAACGATCGATTCCGTTTTCGAAGGACTGCGGGGTACTGATGGAAACCCAATCTCTTTTGCTGTCTTCAAAGAAATACCCTGGAATCTATTCGGGAGTCTTGCCGCCGGTCGGTCTCAGGTCATATTTCGCACTCCTTACCTGGACAACGATCTCGTGGCCCTCGCCTTTCAAGCGCCCGAGAGCCTCCGAAAATCGCCGCTCGTCGCGTTACACCTGGTGAGCGAGGCGAATCCGGTCCTTGGCAAGATTCCCACCGATCGGGGACGTGGCGGAAACGGCAGAGGACCGGCCTATCTCTCGAGACGATTATATTGCGATCTAACATTCAAACTCGATTATATTTACAGTGAGAGTTTACCTTATTGGCTGGCTCCGGCGGACCGCCTCATTGGCAGCCTGGAAGGGGTAAGAATTTTAGGGCTGCATAAGTTTCTGCGCTATCGTCGTTGGTTCCGAAACGAGCTTGCCTCGTACATCAGAGACTCGCTCGCGAATGCGCGGGCGCTAAGCCTGCCCTTTTTTGAGGCAGCAAGTCTTGAGCTGATCGCGGACCAGCACATCAACGGACAACGTAATTATGTGCGTGAAATCAACGCGGTCCTAACCTTGGAGGCAATCGACCGGCTCATCCTTCGGAGGTATTCCTAGTGCATTTGTGCACCGTCTCCTACACGAACCATTAACCTCAGCATGAAAGTTCTAATCATTAAGCTTAACGCAACGGGCGACGTTGTACGAACCACTCCACTATTGAGGCGTTTGCCAGGTGAAATCACCTGGGTGACTGCCAGGAACAATATGGTTTTGCTCCACCAGTTAGCGGAGAACCTCTTTCCTTTCTCCTGGGAAGATCGCGACACTGTTCTCGGTATAGAGTACGACCTGGTCATCAATCTGGAGGATGATGCGGACGTGGCCGCGTTCGTTCAGCAAGTGCGTTACAAACAACTGTTCGGCGCGCACATAAACGGGCAAAACACGGTGAGCTACACCGAGGATTCGTGCCGTTGGTTCGACCTGAGCCTGATCAGCGTCTACGGCCGAAAGAGAGCCGATCAGCTTAAATTTCAGAATCGTTGCGCCTACCAACAGCTTATCTTTGACGGACTGGGTCTTCATTTCGAAGGTGAAAAATACTTGCTCCCCGAAACGGTGGCTACGGACCTGTCCGGAGACGTCGCAATTGCGCCTGTCGCGGGAGCCGTCTGGCCGATGAAGAACTGGGCGCACTACGATCAACTTCAACGTGAGCTGGAAGCAAAAGGCCTGAAAGTCAACGTGCTCCCTAAAAGAGGATCGCTGCTGGAACATCTGGCCGACGTGCGTAACCATCGGCTGCTTGTTGGCGGCGATAGCCTCCCCATGCATCTGGCACTCGGTTCCGAGGTTCCTTGCGTTACTCTTTTCACGTGCACCAGCCCTTGGGAGATTTATGACTACGGGATTCAGACGAAGATCGTCTCTCCACTGCTGGGAGAGTTTTTTTATAGCCGGGGATTCGATGCTCGTGCGACGACCGCGATAGGGGTGGAGGAAGTGTTTAGTTCGGTGATGGCCAAGATTAGTTCTCCTTCCGAAACGGATTCTTCGCGATGACGATTCAGCCAAAAGATGGAGCCTCTTCAGAGATTGCCGAACCGGCGCGGCCTCCTACACTTCCTCTTGCCGGACCTGCTGAAACGAACAACCCTGCCGCCCGAAAGTCTCCGTTGCACATCGGATTGCTGACCGGAGGCGATGATAAGACCTATGCGCTTGGATTGACCTCGGCCCTCGTTTCTCTGGGCGTCTATGTGGATTTCATCGGAAGCGATGCGGTGGATGGGCCCGAACTGCATGGTACGCCTCTGGTCAAGTTCTTGAATTTGCGCGGTGACCAGAGCGCGCGTGCGAACGTTGCTCGAAAGGTGGCAAGAATACT
>JAFAKL010000449.1 GCA_019235445.1 Verrucomicrobiota bacterium
TCATCGAACCTGGCCGGTACCTTCTACGACGTACTTGTAGCTGGTCAATTCTTCGAGGCCCATCGGCCCACGAGCGTGAAGCCGATCGGTGCTGATCCCAATTTCCGCGCCAAAGCCAAACTCGCCACCGTCGTTGAACCTGGTCGATGCATTCCAAAAAACGGCCGCCGAATCGACCTGATTCAGAAATTCTTCCGCAACCACACGATCTTCGGTGATGATCACATCGCTATGGTGCGAGCCATACGTTTCGATGTGTTCGATCGCTTCCTCCAGGCCGCGCACCGTCTTGATAGCAAGGATTAAATCGAGATACTCGGTTCTCCAATCTTCCTCGGTCGCCGGAAGTACCCTGGAGCCCAGGATGTGTCGAGACAACGGATCACCGCGCAGCTGCACTCCACGTTCCCACAGCGCTTTGGCAACGTCCGGGAGAAAATGGTGCGCGATCGTTTCGTCGACGAGCATCGTTTCAATCGCATTGCAAACCCCTGGCCGCTGACACTTCGCGTTCAGCACAATCTGCCGGGCCATCTGAAGGTTTGCCGCTCGATCCACATACGCGGCACAGATTCCATCGAAATGTTTGATCACTGGCATCCGTGCTGCAGATGTCACTGCCTCGATCAGGGATCTTCCACCCCGCGGAATAATCAGATGAATATATCGATCCATTTGCGCCATCAGCGTGACGGCGGTCCTGTCCGTGCTGGGCACAAGCTGAACCGAGTACTCTGGCAGGCCGACTTCCTTAGATCCGTTACTTACCGCTTCCGCTAGAGCCATGTTCGATCGGATGGCCTCGGATCCCCCTCGCAATATCACCGCGTTTCCAGTCTTGAGACAAAGTGCAGCCGCGTCGCTTGTCACGTTTGGCCGCGACTCGTAGATAATTCCAATCACTCCGATGGGCACTCGTCTCCTCGAGATCTTGAGTCCGTTTGGACGCGACCACTGCCTCAACACTTCTCCGATCGGATCCGCCAACTGGACAACTTCACGGACACTGTCGGCTACCTTTTGGATCCCTTTCGCGTCCAGGCGCGCTCGATTCAGCATCGCGGAACTCAACCCGCTCTTGGACCCCGCTCCTAGATCAGCCTCGTTTGCCGCGAGTATCGTTTGCGCGCTCTTCTCGATTTGAGAGGCGATCGCCAGCAATGCTTCGTTCTTCTCAGCAGTTGTCGCCCGGGCGAGGATACGGCTCGAAGAAGCCGCCCGCTGCCCGATCTGCTCCAGCAGTTCTGAAAGACTCAGGGTCATTGATTCACCAGGATTTGAGTGCCGGCCGGTTTTCCAGCCACCGCCGCAGCGATGATTCCGGGCTCCAATCCACTGGCTATCACGCTGGGAATTCCGGCTTGAAAGGCCAGCTTGGCCGCTTGAAGCTTGGTCACCATACCGCCCCTGGAGTAAGTCCCGACTTTTTCGCCGGCCAGGTGCGTGACCGCGTCAATGTCGGTGATTTGCGCCACCAGCCTGTTCTGCTCATCCAGCAAGCCCTCGACACTGGTCAGGATCAAGAGCAGATCCGCCTGTCCAAGGATTGCGACCTCCGCTGAGAGACGATCGTTATCCCCAAATCGAAGTTCTTCGACCGCCACTGAATCATTTTCGTTAATGATCGGTACGACATTCCGGAAGCGCAACAGTCGTTCCACGGTGTTCCTTGCGTTCTGGTACCTAGTGCGGCTATCGATATCCTGATGGCTTAACAACAACTGGGCCACGTGAAGTCCGTGTCTTTGAAAAAGCGTCTCATAGAGCCCCATCAGGCGAGATTGTCCAATCGCCGCGCAGGCTTGAATGGAGGGAAGATCCGTTGGTCTTTCCGACAAGCCCATTAGCATTAATCCCGCGCCGACCGCTCCACTGCTCACCAGGAGGCACTGATGATCGGCCCGCACTACGTCGGCCACTTCGCCGGTCAAACGCCTCAATTGCGTCCGACTCAACGCGTTCCCGGAGGATCTCGTGAGGATTCCCGTGCCAAACTTGATAACGATGCGCTTCCTTTTATCCGACATACGAAGCTGGTATATATCGTCACGAGTTGACCAGAATGCCAGTGCGAGGTGATAGATAGGCGAAGGAAATCGCGTGGATATTTTTACCCTGATTCGTCAAAAATCCGAAACGCAACCTGGACAACTGGCTTTTTCAGAATCTGAGCACGGCGTCAAACTGACCTACCGGGAACTCATTGAACGCGCCGACGATGTAGCGGCTGGATTCATCAAACGCGGAGGCCGGCCAGGCGAGCGATGCGGGCTGATCCTGGCTGAGGGCGCCGATTTCCTGGTTTCGGCTTTGGGCATACTGGCAGCGGGTCTTTGCCTTCTTCCAATCGCGACTTTCCTGCCCCAGGAAGAAAAGGAATTCGTGGTTAAAGCAGCCGGGCTGCATTGGCTGTATCAGCGAAACCGCCGTTTGTCGCGACTGCCCTCCACGGAACCCCTGGACGGTCAGAACGATGAGGAATTTCGCGCCTGCGCCCCGGCCTACATCCGCTTCACTTCCGGAAGCACGGGGCGCCGCAAGGGAATACTTTTGGGACAGCGGACAATCATCGACCGTTTAAACGCCGCGAATGAGGTATTGCAGATCGATTCCGCCGACCGGATCTGGTTTGCACTCCCAATGGCCGACCACTTTGTCGTTTCGATCCTCCTTTATCTTTCCCGAGGCGCAACGGTCCTCGGAATTTCAAAGCAGGAATATTGGCCTGCACTGGCGCGGAAATGGTGCCCCACCGTGACTTACGGGTCCCCGGATTTCTACCAGGCGCTCATCCACTCAAAGGTTGAAGCGCTCGATTCTTTGCGACTTGCCGTCTCCACGGCCTCACCCCTGCCGCCTCCCCTGGCCCTTGATTTCACCCGTCGTTTTCAAAAGAATTTAAATCCCGCTTTGGGGATCATTGAAGTCGGCCTCTTGACCATCAATACCAGGCCCGACAAGATCGGATCGGTCGGACGCCCCATGCCCGCCTACAACGTTACCCTGGTCGGAGAAGGCGGAAATCCGGTCAAGCCGGGCGAGCTGGGCGAACTGCACATCCAAGGGCCCGGACTGCTGAATGCTTATCTCGCGCCTTGGCGTCCACTGAGCCGATTGCTGCAACCGTACGGCTATGCCACGGGTGATTTTGCCCGGGCCGACGCAGATGGTTATCTCTTTCTGGCGGGCCGGGGAAAGAACCGCCTGCAGGTCAACGGCGTGCAATTTTTTTGCGAAGAAGTCGAAACCGTTCTCAACACTCTGCCCGGGATTGAAGAGAGTCGTGTTTACCTCGATTCCAACTCTCAGACTCTTTCCGCGGAGGTGGTCGGTTCTCCCGGACCGACCGAAGAGCTGACCGAATTACTGCTCCAAAGGATCGATGCGCGCCAGGTACCGAGCCGGTTCCAGGTTGTTGAGAGTCTGTCACGTACTCCCAACGGAAAACTGCGCCGAAGCTGAGCCAACCTGGCATGCGACGCACCGCTGAAAGAACGCCTTTTGAGGGAAAAAAGAAAACCAGCTCGATCAGAGGGGGAACACGTTCTGGGGG
>JAFAKL010000323.1 GCA_019235445.1 Verrucomicrobiota bacterium
ACGCGTCTTTTTTCTTTTTTCCAGGCACTTCGTGCCAGGCTACCCTCGTTTTAATCCCTCCGGGATAAATGCCTCACGGCACCTCTTCTGCCGCTGCGACGAGTTAACGCTTTATGGGGCGCAGCCCTAGAAAAGGTTGGTTGGCGCCTCGGGCGCCGATATAAAGACGTTGGTAAATGTTCAAACTGCAGTCCCGGGGTTAAAACCGGTTGAAACCCCGGGCTGGATCCTGAAGTCCCTTCGCGGCAAAAGAACCGTCTCAAAACCTCTTAACTTAGAAGCGCCATTCGGGGACAGGACATTAAGATACAAGAGCCAGAGCGCTTGGGCTTCTTTCGCGCTCGCCCTGCCAGAATTTTGGACAACCCCTTGACTATATTGAGTTAATGTCCCGTCCCCGAAAATAGGGGGTATATTGTTCGCAGAAGTCAGAAGTCAGAAGTCAGAAGTCAAGGGGAGGGGAGCTCAGGAGTTCCGGTCTCCTGACTCCGGAATTCTGACTCCTAGAATACAAAATGACGCAACGCTTCCAATTCCACGCCGTGGTCGAGCAGTGGTTCGAAGAGAAGTTCAGCTCGCCGACTGCGCCGCAGGAACAAGGTTGGCCATCTATACAAGCCGGCGCCCATACACTGATTGCTGCCCCGACCGGCTCTGGCAAAACGCTGGCCGCCTTTCTGGCCGCACTCGATCAATTGTTTCAGGAAGGGCTGGACGGAAAACTCACCGACGAAACACGAGTGGTTTACGTTTCCCCGCTCAAAGCGTTAAGTAACGACATTCAGAAAAATTTGGAAGAACCACTGGCTGGTATTCGAGCCGCGTTGCGCATTCGCGAGGGTCGCGAGGTTGATGTGCGCGTTGAGGTGCGCACCGGTGACACGCCGGCGGCCAAACGGCAATCGATTACCCGCAGACCGCCGCACATTCTAGCGACCACGCCAGAGTCGTTTTATCTGCTCTTGACTTCTCCGCGCGGCCGCAAGCTTCTGGCGACCGTACGGACGCTCATTGTGGATGAAATCCACGCCCTGGCGGGAAATCGCCGCGGTTCTCACCTGGCGATCAGCATGGAACGATTGGCAAACCTCGCGAACGAGCCGGTGCAACGAATCGGCTTATCGGCTACCCAAAAGCCGATTGAGGAGATCGCGCGATTCCTGGTCGGAATGCCCAATCTCGACCAGCAGGGAAACGCCCGCTGCAGTATTGTCAACTGCGGCTTCGCACGCCAACTGGATCTGGCGATCGAGCTGCCAGGTGCGCCGCTGGAGGCAGTAATGTCCAACGAGGTCTGGACGGAGGTTTATGGCCGCCTGGCTGACCTGATTGAGGATCACAAAACGACTCTCGTGTTTGTCAATACGCGGCGTCTTGCAGAGCGGGTGACCGGCCATCTCTGCAAACGGCTCGGCGACGATAAGGTCACCTCTCATCATGGGAGCCTCTCGGCCGCGTTGCGGCTTGAAGCGGAGCGGCGGTTGAAAGCGGGCGAACTCAAGGCGCTCGTTGCCACGGCTTCCCTGGAGCTTGGCATTGACATTGGATCGGTTGATCTGGTTTGCCAGATCGGGTCGGCTCGCTCGATTTCCACCTTCCTCCAGCGCGTAGGAAGGGCAGACCATCGAAGAATGGGCATCCCAAAGGGCAGACTTTTCCCGCTCAGCCGGGATGAGCTGGTCGAAGGCCTCGCTATTTTGCGCAGCATTCGCGAACGGAAGCTCGATGCGATCGAGATCCCCCAAAAGCCCCTGGATCTGCTCGCTCAGCAGATCGTGGCCTGCGTCGCATGCGAGGATTGGGAAGAACAGGCGCTGTACCAGCTGATGCATTCGGCTTATCCTTACCGTAATCTTTCCCAAGAAGAATTTGGGGACGTTGTACGGATGTTAGCAGAAGGGTTCAGCACCCGCCGAGGGCGCCGATCCGCTCTGATCCATCACGACGCCGTCAATCATCGAGTGCGCGCGAGGCGTGGGGCCTCGCTGAGGGCGCTGACTTCAGGCGGTGCCATTCCGGACAACGGAGATTACAGGGTTCTGCTGGAGCCGGGTGATACCTTCATCGGAACGGTCAACGAAGACTTTGCCATCGAAAGCATGGCGGGCGAAATTTTCCAGCTTGGCAACGCCTCATGGCGAATCCTGCAAGTCAATGCCGGCTTGATCCGGGTCGAAGACGCGCGAGGCCAACCCCCAGGCATTCCTTTCTGGTTGGGCGAGGCGCCCGGCCGCACCGCCGAGCTGTCGCGCGCTGTCTCCAGCCTGCGCTCGGAAATTGAAAGAGAGATCAAGGCTAAGCACAATCTCGTCGACTGGTTTAAGACGGAACCTGGACTTTCTGAGGCAGGGGCGCGTCAGCTGGCCGACTATTTCGCAGCGACCCATCGAGCCCTTGGAGTGATTCCGTCTCAGGACAAGCTCCTTTTAGAACGTTTTTTCGATGAATCGGGGGGAATGCAACTCGTCATTCATTCGCCGTTCGGCATCCGTCTGAACCGGGCTTGGGGTCTGGCCTTGCGTAAGCGGTTCTGTCGTTCGTTTAACTTCGAGCTGCAGGCAGCGGCTACCGATGATGCGATTGTGCTCTCGCTGGGAACCCAGCATTCCTTCCCCCTCGATCAAGTTTTTTCCTACCTGAACAGCAAAACAGTACGCGATCTTCTGGTGCAAGCGGTACTCGATGCGCCAATGTTTGCTATCCGGTGGCGCTGGAATGCGGCACGCTCCCTCGCCCTGCCACGGCAGCAAGGAGGACGCAAAGTTCCTGCGCCATTGCAGCGTATGGAGTCAGAAAACCTGCTGGCCGCCGTTTTTCCCGACCAATTGGCTTGTCTGGAAAATATTGAGGGCGATCGAGTGATTCCCCAGCATCCACTGGTTCAGCAGACCATTGAGGATTGCCTCATCGAAGCGATGGACATTCATGGTTTGATCGGTTTGCTCAAACGGATCGAGACCGGCTCGGTGCAATGCATCGGCCTTGATCTTCCGGAGCCTTCGCCGTTGGCGCACGAGATTCTTCATGCCAAACCGTATGCCTTTCTCGACAATGCGCCGTTGGAAGAGCGCAGAACGCAAGCGGTTTACACACGGAGGGCAGGCGATCCTGCGGCGGATGGCGGTCTTGGGATGCTCGACCTGGCGGCTATCCATAAAGTGGGCGAAGAAGCGTGGCCGCGAGCGACAAATGCTGACGAATTGCACGAGGCTTTACTTCTGGCAGGCATGCTGACGGAGGACGAAGCGAGAGATCTGGAGGACAGTTCAACAGACTGGCTCGATTCGCTCACGAGCGAAAAGCGCGCCGGGCGAATCGTCTTGCCTCGGGTTTTTTGGGTCGCGGCAGAGCGATGGCCGATGATTCAGACGGTCTATCCAGGATGCAAGACCGAGCCTGTGCTGATCGCTCCGCAGCTGGAAGGGGAGCGCAAATGGGACCGCGCCGATGCTGTGCGGGAACTCATTCGGGGGCGGCTGGAAGTGTCGGGACCGGTCACTGGCGAGGCGTTAGGGGATCTCTTCCATCTGCCTTCCTCAGAAATCCAGGCAGCCCTCTTGGCTTTGGAGGCCGAGGGTTTCCTCTTGCGAGGCAAGTTTCATCCGGGCGTCACGGACGTTGAGTGGTGCGACCGGCGATTGTTGGCGCGCATTCACCGGCTCACAATTAATAAGTTGCGCGCTGAGATCCAGCCGGTCTCGATTGCTGAGTATCAGCGTTTCTTGCTGGCATGGCAGAGAGTGGACCCGGAGCATCGCGCTCTCGGAGTAGATGGCGTTGCCGCCGTCCTGGAACTGCTGGACGCTTGTGAACTGCCCGCAGCCGCATGGGAACCTGAAGTGATTGCTCTCCGGGTGAATGAATACTCTCCGGCGTTGCTCGACCAGCTTTGCTTCACCGGCCGGATCGGGTGGGGCCGTTTGACCGTCCCAGAGGCGCGGACCGTTCGGTTCGTCGGCCCGCTGCGCTCAAGTCGAATAGCGCTGTTTGCGCGGGAGAGCCTGCCACATTGGCTTGCGCTCTCCGGGACAACCGCACGCTTGGAGGTTTCGCCCGATGCCCAAATAACCTTCGAGTCCTTGGCGCAAGGGGGTGCGCTCTTCTTTGGGGAAATTGTCAGGCGCACGCGCTTGTTGCCGTCCAGAGTTGAACAGGCCTTGGCCGAGTTAGCAGCTCAGGGATATGTCACTGCCGACGGCTTCGAGGGATTGCGCGCACTGCTTCTGCCGGAAGAAAAACGCGCCTCCTTTTCAGCCGCCCCGCGACGCAGGCACGCAAAAAGCGTGAGCAGCGTGGAATTCGGGGGGAGATGGTCTCTCCTGCGACCGATTTCCCTGGAGGCGTCCGAAGCAAAACCGACCGGAATTGACGGACGCGAGGGATCAGTGGAGGCGTTTGCGCGCGCCCTTCTTCGGCGGTACGGCGTGGTTTCGCGGCGTCTGGCGGAAAACGAATCATTGCGCGTTTCCTGGTTTGAACTGATCCGCGTTTTTCGACGGCTCGAAGCGCGCGGGGAGATTCGAGGCGGCTATTTTGTCAGCGGGCTGAGCGGCGAACAATTCGCCCGGCCCGAGGCCATCGGGCTCTTGCGTTCGATCCGCAAAGCGGCGCCCAAGGGCGAGTTGATTGCGATCAGCGCCGCGGATCCGCTCAATCTGGTCGGCGTCCTCACGCCGGGCCCGCGTATCGCAGCCATTACGGCCCACCGGCTGCTCTTGCGAGACGGGGTGGCAATCGCCGCACTGAAAGCAGGAGAAATCATCGCGTTGCAACGTCCAACCGTTGAACCGGAGCGATCGATCGAGAGCGCTCTGCGCGTTGGATTCATGTCGCCGAAACTGCGACCGTACTACGCGTAGCCCACCGTCGCCGCGCCCTTTCCAAACTGCCAATGGATGGGCGAGTAAGTATGGCTTTTCTCCACAAACCCAAAAAAATTTGCGATTGCAGTCGAAAGCCAATCTCGGCAAGCTCCACTTGTCAGCAGCACCCTTCTCTTCATTTCATTCGTTTCATCTCCCGGATCGTGACGAAAGAAGCTACGGAAGAGGTCAGTTCTGCTGAAGACGGTAAGTTTTCGAAAAGTCAATTTGGCCTGGTCCTGATATAAATCACGTTGCTTTAACTGAGAATTTCGAAATAGATGGTAAAACAATCCTTTTTTGCGCGGAGGCCTTTCCGTTTCATCCCTAAACGGACAGTATTTTGCTTCACGTGTTTATTCGTGGGAACTGTGTATCTAAGTTCGCTCCCGAGCTCATTGGGCGCTGATGCAGCAAAAGTCGCTAATATCGATTCGGCTCTCCAGCGCCTTGTCGAGTATGCGCAGAACCTCCCACAGCAAAGCGGACTATTGCCCGCAACCCAGAGCAAAGTCCTGTCCTCCGTCACTCTACCGGATGGCATCCGATTGAAAACGCTGGCCAGGTTTGACGACCAGGGCCGGGTGCTGGTCCACCTTCATCTGGACGGAAACCAGCCCATGGCAGCCATGGAGCGAGTCTTGGCCTCGCTGCACGCAAAAGCAGTCGGCGAGCTCCTGAACTATCGGCACGGGATTGTCGCCGCTTATTTGCCAGTGGAACAGATTGCAACTTTGGCCGGTACGGCCGGTATCAGCCATCTTACTGCAGAACACCCCCCGAAGGCATGGGTGGGTAAAGTTACTTCGCAAGGAACTGTGGTCTTGCGCACTGATCAGGTCAATCAGCAGCTAGGACTGAAAGGAGAGGGTATCACAGTGGGCGTGCTTTCGGATAGCTTCAATACAGCCTATCTGAATACCCAGAATCCGCCCGCCACAACCGCTCAGCAGGACGTAGCAACGGGTGATCTGCCAAAATATGTTGCCGTCCTGGAGGATTATACCA
>JAFAKL010000520.1 GCA_019235445.1 Verrucomicrobiota bacterium
CACGCACCAACGTTCGCAGGGCAAATCGCCACTCGGAAACTCCAAATGGGGCCGTTTGTAGGTTAGCGCCGCCTGAAGACAAGAAGTGCAGCGCAGTGGTAAGTAAGGCGTCTCGCCTTACCTCCGAAAAGGCGCAAAGCGGGGACGCTTTGCCTGCAAGAAGTGGCAGCGTACGGATAAGTGAGGCCGACCATCGTGGTGCTAAACACCTACGGGGTTTTAACCGGTTTTAACCCCGGGGCACCGGCCATCCCCGGGCGATGCACCCTGGCAGGGCGCAAGTTTGAGCGTGACAACAACATATGAATATCACGTAATCTCCAACCTCCCCGCTTGACGTGCCCTCTGTGCGAGAAAACATTTGACCGATTTTTCTTGCCTCCGCGCAAGCGGGAACCTAGAAGTTTTTAGCTCTAGAAAACGATTGTTTGTCAAAGAGCGCAGCTAAAAGCTGGTTCCGTATTTCCCCCCATTGCAAAACAACTCATGAATAATTCATTCGTTGGCGAACTCATCGGCACGATGTTGCTCATTATTTTCGGAGACGGCGTTGTTGCTAACGTCGTCTTAAGTCAGACCAAGGGACAAAACTCCGGCTGGATTGTCATCGCAACCGGCTGGGCCACGGCGGTCGCTGTGGGCGTATACGCATCTGCGCCAATTAGTGGTGCCCACATCAATCCAGCCGTGACGATCGCCCTGGCAGTCATTGGTAAGTTTTCCTGGGCTATGGTTGTCCCGTACATTCTTGCTCAAATGATCGGCGCGTTTTTGGGCGGTGTGATTGTCTGGATCGCCTATCGGCAACATTTTGAGAAAACGGAAAATCCTGATTTGAAGCTCGCTGTCTTCTGCACGGGTCCGGCGATTCGTGATTACACCGCCAACGTGATTACCGAAATTATCGGCACCTTTACTTTGGTTTTCGGTGTTCTCTCGATGGGCTATTTCTCCGGAAAAGACACCCCGCCTTACATCGGAAGTACGTTCGGACCATTTACCGTGATGATCCTGGTGTGGGCAATCGGCCTGTCGCTCGGCGGTCCCACGGGTTATGCCATCAATCCTGCCCGCGATCTCGGACCTCGCATAGCCCACGCTGTACTTCCCATTCCAGGCAAACGTGACTCTGACTTTGCTTACGGTTGGGTTCCGGTTGTCGGACCAATTATCGGCGGTATCATCGGCGCACTTGTTTATGCCGCCACCTTCGGCGCGCCGGCAGCTCACTAGTCACAATCCATTTCCCAACAATTTTTTATGAAATATCTACTCGCTTTAGACCAAGGTACCACAAGCTCTCGAGCTTTAGTCATCGACCAGTCAGGCAAAGTAAAGGCCGTGGCCCAAAAAGAGTTCACGCAGTTTTTCCCTCAACCGGGATGGGTTGAACACGACGCGGACGAAATATGGGCCAGCCAAATTGGGGTCACCGCCGACGCGCTGGCCCGGGCAGAGATCGGCCCCAAGGATATCGCGGCAATCGGCATCACGAATCAGCGCGAGACCGCCGTCGTTTGGAATCGTAAGACGGGAGAACCCGTCGGTCATGCCATCGTCTGGCAGGACAGGCGAACCGCTTCGATCTGTGATCAGATGCGAGCAGACGGTCTGGTGCCGATCGTTCAGAAGAAAACGGGTTTGGTCATCGACGCTTATTTTTCTGGGACCAAAGTGCGCTGGATTCTCGAGAACGTGCCCGGCGCCCGCGAAAAGGCAGAGCGCGGCGAGCTGGCGTTCGGTACGGTTGATTCCTGGTTGATCTGGAAACTGACCAACGGCCAGGTCCACGTAACCGATGAGACCAACGCGTCGCGCACCATGCTCTTCAACATCCACACCCGGGACTGGGACGACGAATTGTTGAAGGCTCTGCATGTACCGCGCTCCATGCTCCCAACCGCCAAAAGTTCCAGCGAAGTGTACGGAGAAGCGGCCGTGGGCACCGTTCAAGGGCTCCCAATTGCTGGGATTGCCGGTGACCAGCAGGCCGCTTTGTTCGGCCAGATGTGCAGCAAACCAGGAATGGCGAAAAACACCTACGGGACCGGTTGCTTCATGTTGATGAATACCGGCACCGAAGCGGTCCCCTCCAAAAATAATCTCCTGACTACGATCGCCTGGCGAAAAAACAACACGACCGAATACGCTCTCGAAGGAAGCGTCTTTATCGCCGGAGCGGTGGTGCAATGGCTGCGCGACGGCCTCAAAATCATCCGGACGGCGCCTGAGATTGAAGCTTTGGCTGAAAGCGTACCGGATAACGGTGGTGTCTATCTGGTGCCGGCTTTTGTCGGGCTCGGAGCTCCACAATGGGATGCTTACGCGCGGGGCGCCATCCTCGGACTGACCCGCGGGGCTACGTCTGCGCATATTGCCCGAGCTGCTCTCGAAGGCATCGCTTTTCAGGTGGCTGACCTCCTGACCGCCATGGAATCTGATTCGTCCATCAAACTGGCCGAACTTCGCGTAGACGGAGGGGCCTGCTCCAACAACCTCCTGATGCAGACTCAGGCAGATCTCCTGGGTGTTCCAGTCGTACGCGCAGCGAATACCGAGACGACTGCCATGGGCGCGGCATACCTGGCCGGATTGGCTGTCGGTTTTTACAAATCGACCGACGAAATCTCCTCGCAATGGGCTTCCGATCGAACCTTCGAACCGAAAATGGGCGGCGACCAGCGACAAAAGCTGCGGGCGGGCTGGAATAAGGCACTCGAGCGAGCCAAAGCTTGGATTGACGCCGCTTAAGCGTGGACAGAAATCTGGCAATTCAGGCGATCTCGGACCGTTCTACGGTCTGGGATTGCCTGATCATTGGCGGCGGCGCCACAGGCCTCGGCGCCGCGGTCGAAGCCGCGTCCCGCGGGCTGCGAACCTTGCTGGTGGAGAAAACGGACTTCGCCAAAGGAACTTCGAGCCGGGCGACGAAACTCGCCCACGGCGGGGTGCGCTATTTGGAGCAGGGGAATATCAGGCTTGTTCGCGAAGCTCTCCGCGAACGCGGCTTGATGCTCAAGAATGCGCCGCATTTGGCGCATCCGCTTAAATTCGTTATCCCAGCCTATAGCTATTGGCAACTTCCTTTTTACGGCGTCGGTCTGGGCATCTATGACTTGCTTTCCGGGAAGCTTTCCCTTGGACGTTCCAAGCCGTTAAGCCCGGCGGAGACGGTCCGGCTGCTGCCCACAGTCGAGCAAAGTCACCTGCGGGGTGGAGTTTCGTATTTCGACGGTCAGTTTGACGACGCGAGACTGGCCACCACGCTGGCCCAGACCGTTTCCGACCTGGGTGGAGTCGTAGCCAACTATGTCGAAGTGATCGGACTCACGAAGAAGAACGACAAAGTCGCCGGCGCGATTCTCCGGGATAGAGAGAGCGGCCTCGACATGGAAGCGACGGCGCGGGTTGTCGTTAACGCGACGGGAG
>JAFAKL010000397.1 GCA_019235445.1 Verrucomicrobiota bacterium
GAGGAGCAACGCAGCCGCCGGCCCATTTCATCGCAACCCTTCGGGCCGCGCATCTTTCGGCCGGCTGCTTTGTCGCTCATCGGTCGAAGACCTCAGCGGGTATTCTCCCTCTTCGCTTCGCGCATCCAGCCGAAATACGCGGCGGCGTCGCTATACCAGTCACGGACTTGGTACATGCCCAAGCTCCAGGAAGGCGCTTTCAGCGCGTTGCGCGAAGAGTTAAACGCCGAATGCCGCAAGCGGCTAGGCCGATCGGCCTAGCCGCTTGCCTTCACCGACAATCTCGCGGACGCGATCCAGGACGATCGCGAGCAAGATTAATGCGCCTAGAAAGGAGTTGGCAAAATAGGGATTGGCCTTGATCTCGATCAGTCCGTAGTTGATCAGCACGAAGATTGCGCCGCCGAGGAAAATCCCGGCGATGGAGATCACTCCCCCATTCAAACCTGTACCGCCAATAATGGAGACGGCGAAACTCCCGATCAACCACGAATCGCCTGTTTCAGGAGCACAGGAACCGATCATGGAAGCCCAGAGAACGGCCGCCAGCGCAGCAAGGAGTCCCGAAATTACGTGCGCTCTGAAGACGACTGCATCGGTGGCAATACCGCATAGCCGTGCGGCATTCTCGTTGCCTCCCGTGGCTAGCATGTGCCGGCCGAAGACGGTGTAGGAAAACATGTAGCCGGTAGCCAGCAAAATGAAGCAAACAAGAACAAAAACCCAGGAAATTCCAAGGATCGCGCTCTGCCCGATAAAGCCAAAATCCTCGGGAATGGTATAAGGAGACCCTCCCGAGATCCCGGAGCGCAGGCCCATATAGACGAACATCAACGACAGAGTCACGATGAAGGAATTGATCTTCAGGCGGGTGATAATCAGTCCGTTAATTGCGCCAGAGACCACACCGAACAAAAGAGTGATTGGCACCGCCTCCCAGGCGTTCAGTTTGAGTTCTTGGAAGCAGAGGCCGAGGATCACCGTAGCCATACTGCCAATCGCTCCAACAGACAAATTCATTCCCCCAACCACCAGGCAAACCGCTTGGGACAGGGCGATCAGGATCGAGAACGCAATCTGCCGCGTGAGGATAAACATCGTATACGGCTTCAGGAAAGTATCGGAGACCAGCGCAATTCCGCCGAACAACACGGCGGTTCCAATGAGTAAACCCAGCGCTCGACCTCCTCGAAATCCTCTGGAGGCTTTACTGAAATCCGGCACCGGCTCGATTGGCTTGGGCGGCAATTCTGTCTTCTGCATTTAGTGTATGGCGCTCAAAAGATTTCCAATTTCGTCCCGCACCTTCGCGTAGGATCTTTCCTCGTCATCCAGACGACCTACTTCACCAATGATTTGTTGATTGGCAAAAACCAGAATCCGGCTGGAGAGTCGGATGATTTCCGCCATCTCTGAAGAGATCAGGATGATCGCTTTCCGCTCCAAACGCGCCAGGTTCCAGATCAGCTGATGGATCTGTTCCTTGGCGCCAACATCGACTCCGACCGTCGGTTCGTCGATGATCAGGATATCGCAATCGGCCAGCAGCCATCTGCCGATGCTGATCTTTTGCTGGTTGCCGCCGCTGAGATTAGCGGCCAGATCGGCAAGACTACGCGCCCGCACGGAAAGCTCCGAGACCATCTTTCGCGCGGCTACCTCCTCCTTCTTTCTGCTGATGTAACGGGTCAGCGGATGACGCATTCTCTTCCAGACCAGAAGCGTGAGATTGGTCAGCACCGATTCGCCCAGAAACAATCCTTCCTCCTTCCTGTTCTCCGTCACATACCCGATTTTGTAGCGGAACAGCGCGTCGGAAACCCTCCGAATGGTCGCTTTCTGGCCATTGACATAGACCGACCCGGAATCTGCCTGATCTTCACCGATCAGTACCCGGGCAAACTCGGTTCGTCCCGCGCCAATGAGACCGTAAAAGCCGAGTATCTCCCCTTCGCGCAACTCGAATGAAATATCTGTGCACTTCCCTGCCTTGCTCAGGGCCTCAACTTTCAAGACGACCTTGCTTTCGCTCACTTTGGTGGAACCAATGCGCTGTTCCCGTAGATCCCTGCCGATCATCATTCGGACGAGCTCATTCCGCTCAAGCTCAGCACGCGGTCGAGTGCCGATCAGCTTTCCGTCTCGCATGACGCTGATGGAGTCGGCAATCCGGTAAACCTCTTCAATCTTATGGGAAACGTAAATCACCGTTACGCCACGTTGTTTGAGGCCATCCAGCAGATTGAAGAGATTATCAGATTCGCTCAGCGAAAGACTGCTCGTGGGTTCATCGAGCAGGATCACTGTTGCGCGTGCCGCCAGGGCGCGCGCAATTTGGATGAGTTGCTTGTAAGCCGCGCTCAACTGCCGGACGACGGTGGACGGCGGGAGGTGCAATCCGACCTCCTGCATGAACACCGATGCCTCCTCGTACAAGCGTCTCCAGTTCACCCGGCCACCCGGTGAAACCAGTGAAAGTTTATCGAGCATGATGTTTTCGGCGACACTCGCTTCGGGAACAACCTGGATCTCCTGGTGAACAATATCGATGCCCATGGCCAGGGACTCTCGATAGCTCCTCGGAGCTAACCGCTCACCGTGAAAGCTCATTTCTCCAGAATCCGGTTGATAGATTCCGGTGATGATCTTCATCACGGTACTCTTCCCCGCCCCGTTTTCTCCCATCAAGGCGTGGATTTTCCCCGGATAAAAATCGACGCTGACGTTATCGACGGCTCTGACTCCAGGGAAGCTTTTCGTTATTCCTCGGAGCGCCAGAGGTCCTGTCGTCGATTTCTGCTCTGAGGCGCTCATGAAGATACGGCTCCCTCCGTCCGGCCAGCCGTCACTTCGTCAGATATTTGGTAGTCAGGTTGTCCTTTATCTTCTGGGTGATGGCGTTGACTTCCTCAGCATAGGTGTCCACGTTCCCCTTGGTGATCAGGACATCACCGGCCTCGATAAACTGGTACGGCTGGGTTGGCTTATACCCATCCAGCATGAGGGCAAGAAGCGCGCAGCTGATGTAACCGTGACCGAACGGGTTCTGGGCGATGGTTCCGTCGATGTACCCATCTTTAATTGCCTGGAGCACGGTCGGATCCGTGTCGATACCAACAAAGCGCATCCGTTTGTTACTCGCATTTTTGTGCCGTTCCGTCAGCAGCGCCGCTGCGGCCACGGTGGGGTTGTAGCCGGTCGTGATGATGCCATCGATCTCGTCTCCCCGAGCTGCCAGGGCGGCCTCAATCTTGTTACGCGCGACGCTCTGCTGCGTCATGTCCGAGATTGTCTGAATGATATGGACGTTTGGATGTTTGGCGACGACTTCTTTGATTCCGTCGTCCCGTTTCTTGGTATTTATATCTGTCACCGTTTCGAGCACATTCAGGATATTGCCTTTATCCCCCATGAATTTGATCAGATCCTCACAAGCCCGCATGGCGGCCCCCTTGATATCGGTGGCAACGGTAAAACTGGCCGGGGTCGGCAGGTTGGGCTCAGCGCCAAACGCGACAACCAGGATGCCACGATTCTTCAGCGACTGGAAAAGCCCGTTGGCTCCAGCCGGATCACCGGGAAAGATGCTGAACCCCTTATACCCCCGGGTTGAGAGCGCCTCGACGTTCTGCGTTTCATTCGCCTGCGTCCATTCTTGTCCGACCGTCGTGTAAATTTTAACCTTATAATCTTTTGCACAAGCTTCGACCCCCTTTTGCACTAAGCTCATGTAGGGGTGAGGCATCATACCATACCAACAGATCGGTGCGGTTTCGTCGGCCGCCTTTGCTTTCCAAGACATCGGGAAAGCTACTGCCAGCAAGAGTAGGAGGGCTCTTCGGAAAAAAGATGACTTATGTGGGGGATTTTTCATATTGGGGAGCAGTTTTAACTTGGTCAATTCCTTCAGACCGCTCTTGCGACCTAAAGGAATTTTTCTGTTACGCGAAAGAATAGCCGACGCCTGGTCCCGTGGACAGCCTCAAAATCGCCACATTTAACATCAACGGAATCCGTTCCCGCCTGGCCGCCCTGCTAGAATGGCTAAAGCGCGAAGCGCCCGATATCGTGTGCCTGCAGGAACTAAAGGCGCCCGACGCAGCATTTCCGATCAGAGAAATCCAAGCGGCCGGTTACGGAGCCATCTGGCATGGGCAGGTATCCTGGAACGGGGTCGCCATTCTCGCTCAGGGGATAGAGCCGCAGGAAACCCGGCGCGGACTTCCCGGCGGTCATGGAGACACACACAGCCGCTACCTCGAAGCTGTTGCCCACGGGGTAATCGTTGGCTGCCTGTATCTACCGAACGGCAACCCACAGCCTGGTCCTAAGTTCGATTACAAACTGGCCTGGTTTGAACGGTTAATCCAATATGCGGCCGCCCATTGTGACAGCGGTCATCCGGTCGTCCTTGCGGGCGACTACAACGTCGTTCCGACCGATGAAGATATCTACAACCCGCGTTCCTGGTTGAAGGATGCGTTGCTTCAACCCGAAAGCCGCGACTGCTATCGGCGCTTGCTCGCTCAAGGATGGACCGATTCAATCCGGGCCCGCTATCCAAACGATCGCATCTACACCTTTTGGGACTATTTCCGTCAGCATTGGCAGAAGAATTCCGGATTGCGCATCGATCACCTCTTGCTCAACGCCCAACTAGCACCTCGCCTGTGCGGTGCGGGCGTGGACCGCTGGGTGCGCGACCAAGTCCATGCCAGTGATCATGCGCCAACCTGGATCCAGCTGGAAACTCGAGACAAAAGATAAACCACAGATTAGATTAGAGAGAGATCTGCGGCATTGGTAGTCTGCGGCATTGGTGGTCTAACTTCATGGCCCGCAAACCCTTCCTCTAAATCTGTGAAATCTGGGTAATCTGTGGTTCATCTCTTATCCTGGGTTTCCAGCTCGGCGATGCGGGCTTTTAGCGGCGCGACGTACTTTTCCAGCTCGGCGGCGGTAAAACGCGGGGTGATGTATTGCGCGCAGTTCCAGTCGTAGGAGATGACCTGAATGAGGAACAACCGTTCCACCTTGGCCCGGAGCGGCTGGGGAGCCAGTTGCTCGAGCAGCTCCGCGTGCTCCCGTGCCCCCAGCACGCGCGCGTAGCCGAGCAGCTTAAGCCGTGTGCGGCTCGGGTAATCCATCAGAAAGAGAGCCACTCGATCTGTGGCATTGAGGTTACCCGTGCTCACAAGCTGGCGGTTGCCCTTGAAATCTGCGAAACCGATAAGGTTCGGCCCGAGCACTTTTACAAATCCAGTGGGACCACCGCGGTGTTGCAGGTACGGCCAGCCGGTCTCACTGACAGTCGCCATGTAGAAGCTGTCACGCGAGGCGATGAAGTCAGCTTCATCCGGAGTGAGCGCATCGCTTTCGGGCACCCTCTCCACCGCCTGATGCCTCCCGAAGTACTTATCCTGGGCCTGCTGCACGGCAGGCGTAAGCACCAGCTGCATGTATTTGGTAGCCATACGCGTTCTTTGTAACTTGCTAAATACACTTTTTACAGTTACAGGGATACCCTGCCTCCAGTAACTTGTCAAATATTGTTTTGGAGGTTACTTGGGGGAGCGCTTTGGGACTTTTCAACCGCATCCCCACGGTCAACCCCCCTTCCGCCGGGGAACGCGCCCGTCGCGGTAGGCAAAGCAGCTACATTAGACCGACGTAAAGTCAGTCCTCGGTTCGCAGTTCTCCTCCCTCGCACTCGTTCCAAAACGTAATCGTCCTCGATTTTCACGGAGACACGGGCCAAAACAACTGCCAGGCCTCAGCCCTGGGCTACTTCGAATCCTTGCGCTATCCCGCCCTACTTTTTAAGGAACTGGTCGACGTTATTCTGATCGACAACATCCGTCCCTGTATCAACGACTGCTGGAACTTTCTTCCCGGCCACGAGGTCATTCAGAGCATTAACAACTTCTATCCCAATCTTATACGGCCGCTGGCCGATGAGGACGCTGGCATATCCTTCCTTCAGGAGTCTTAGCTGCTCGGGTAGTGTGTCGAACGAAACGATCACCAGCTTCTTTGACTGGATGTCGGCAGCACGCGCACCCAGTGCCTTTACATAAGCTTCTGGTGCAAACATTGGCCAGCCGCCCGCAAAATAGAATCCTTTGAGGTCCGGGTATCTTGTTAAGACGTCCTGAACAATTTGGACAGCAGTTTTGAGGTCATCATTACATGGGAAGGGGGAGCCTGCCACTTCAGTGTAGTCGCCCTCCTTGATGCTCTCATGAAATCCTTGCAGTCTCTGTTGCATATCGACGGCAGCGATGTTGCCGGTCAGGACGGCGTATTTCCCCTTGGGAAGGAGAGACCTGAACGCTTCACCGGCCTTTCGGCTCGCGGCGAGCTGATCTGTCCCCACATACGCTTGGCGCTCTGATTGCGGAGAGTCGCCATTCATCATCACCACAGCGATTCCTCTCTTGCGCGCCTCGGCGATGACGCCGACTAACACTCCCCCATTGACCGGAGCGATTGCTATCCCGTTCACTCCCCGCGTCATGACATCTCGAAAGACCTGCACCTGCCCGGCCTGATCCGAAGTGGCCGACGCGGTATAGATCAAATTGACCCCTAATTTCGCTGATTGCTCCTTGGCGCCGCGTTCAATTTCCGCAAAAAACGGATTTGCCAGTTGAACAGGAATCACGGCAAAGGTTTTCTTCTGCTCCTGAGCGTCTACGATTTTCGTAGCTGCGGCCGAGCCAAGCAGGAAGGTTAACAAGAAAATGGCAATGCCTGCCCGCCCTGGCTTCACAAAAAAAGCTCCGCTGACAACGGACACGTTTTGTCTCAACCGCATCCGGATCAAGCAACGCTTTTTCTTACTTTGACTTTGAATAAAGTCTGCGCAACGATTTAAAAATGCTTTCATTTTTCTGTCTCTCTTAGTGTTCTAATACGCCATTAACAAGAACTCGAAACCAGGTAGCCCTTCCGGTCGCAGAACACTTAGTGCATCGCAATCTCACAGGTGCCGAGCCCTCCCGTATAATAGTTGAATTGAACATTGGGATGGTCTGCGAGTAACGACATGGGGACGGCTGTATCAACCATTCGCTCTGAAATCATCAAAGCGGTCAGACGCTGGCCAAAAGGGTTATCATGATTGCCGGCATGCCAGATCGAAACTTTTTCCGCTTTCCAAGTCTCCGCGGGACCGACAGTTATGGCCTGGATGGGGACCAAAGAAATGTTTCCGCCGCCGCTGGTCCGCGCGTTTTGAGCTATCGTTAAAGGGTGAAGATCCACGATCCGGGTGCCAAGCTGTCGGAAATGAGCGGGTGAAGGAGGAGCATCGACAAATTCCCCGCTGCGACGTGGAGGATCGTTAAAGGCCCAATGTTTCACATCTCCCTGGCCGCCTTGCACCACGAGGCATCGAACGCCGCAATCCCAGCTCTTTCGATATTCCGTAATCTCTGCCTTAGGAAAGTGGAGATTAGCCTCCGGCATTCGAAGCTCTTTGTTAATCCGACTGAAGCAGAGTTCGCGATCGGCGCGTTGGAAAGAAATGGGGTGCGTGGCGGAAATTTCTTTTCCGTCTACTATCCACTCGTCCATCGCCCAAAAATGGGCGGAGTGCAGGTTCAGCTTCAGTTCGTTCACGATCCGGGCCACCAGCGGAAGGTGCTCCGTTGGACCGATCGGTCCGCAAATACCTGCGGGATTGTCGCGCGTACTTTGTCTCCAGGCGGTCACGTACTCCAGCGCTTCAGCCAGATAGAACTCTTCCAGAGAATCATAAAAAATAATTCTGAAGCCGGGCCGTGAAAGCTCTCGCATTCTCTCCGGCGTCAGACTGGCCGCAGCATCGATAACATCCGCACCCAAGGTGGTATAATCCCACCATTCTGAAGCTACAGAAGAATACTTTCGCGGCATTAGGAAGAATGATCTTTGGAAGTGTTCGCTAAAGAACCGAGCGCCTCCCGCAAGGGATCGGCTTCCTCTCGGCAAAAACCGAGATGCGAATGTTTCCACCAACCCTCAGCATGCCTGAAGCCTGGTGAAAGTTCGCCTACTTTGGTCGAAAAAGCGTTGAGCATCGAAATCAGCGAAGTAGCGCCTTGAGACGTTTCCAGCCACGCGGACTGGCTTTTGTGAGCGGCGAGGGCATCACATTTGCGATTGTGCACAGCCTCAACGTTCACAAAAAGATCGGGAACCATCAGGTGCCCGAGAGGATCGGTCAGGCCGTGCGGCGTCGAATGGTAGATGGTAATATCCCCCGAGTAAGGCTTACGTTCAGGGGTGGTGACAAAGTTTGGCATCTCGCGGGCGAAAGCAGCAGTCACCACCAACCGGCAGGTACAGGTATGATCCTCCATGTAATCGACTGGAGGATGGGTAAGGATCAATGTCGGCTTTACCTCTCGAATGATCGCCGCCAGTTGACGTAATAGGTTCAACGCGTACACGATTTCGAGATCGTTACAAAAGCTGGGGTGAAATGTCGCACCGAGTAAATCTGCAGCACGTTTGGCTTCTTCTGCTCTTGTCCGGGCGATCGTCGGGGCGTCGAATTGCGTTCCGCCACAGCAGCCATTCGCGAGGGTCAGGTAATGCAAATCATAACCTGCCTCGCAAAGCAGCAACATCGTCCCCGCCATGTAGAATTCGATGTCATCAGGATGAGCCGAAATAGCAATCGCGACGTTGTCGCTCATAGGTTTTTTTAGTTAAAACGGCTCGTCTGAGATCGGGGGTGCCCCTGACCATTCATCTTCTATTTTTGCCGGATCCGGATCAAGAAGATTCCCTGAAACGGAACTGCCATTAAGAACGAGATCCGGGCCACGCCGAGCAAGCTGGCAAGCTTGGAGCGGAGCTATCGTAAGTAAGGCGTCCCGCCTTACAATCAGCGCAGAGCGCATAGAAATAAATGTCTTTGGCCAAAGGGCTTTCCATGCGCAAAGCCTGCGCCGTTTTGCGCGATGGTTTTTCGGCCTGCAGCTCAGCTCCGGCGGTCTTTCTCAGTCTCTTGATCGGCTCGCTGCCAAAGTAAAACCCCAATACGACGCCATCGCGACAGAACTTCGCCAA
>JAFAKL010000314.1 GCA_019235445.1 Verrucomicrobiota bacterium
ACAATCGTTCCCGTCTGATCGATCGCGATTACCAGTTAATCCGCCTAAGTCGGCCGGTTCGAAGGCCATGCCACGAGCCCCGCCGGCAACGGCTAAACCTCGAAACCGACACTGCAAAAAACTAAACTAAAGCTTATGAGCACCGTAACCGTAGCATTGCTAGTGAAACTGGAGGCTAAGCCTGGCAAGGAGAGCGAAGTTGAAGTTTTCCTGCGCAGCGCCCTGCCACTCGTGCAGGAGGAGCCAGACACGGTCGCCTGGTTCGCCATCCGGATGGGTCCATCAACGTTTGGCATCGTCGACGCGTTCCCGGACGAATTGGGGAGGCAGGCACATCTCTCAGGCAAAGTGGCCAAGGCGCTCATGGCGAAAGCACCCGAACTTTTCGCCAAGGCACCGGAGATCGAGAAAGTGGACGTCCTTGCCGCCAAGCTTCCGTGAGACGGGTTTAAACCACCGATCTCGCAGATTAGATTAAAGAGAGCGGTACGAAGTTTTTGGCCGAGAACGACGGCGCTCAAGGGACGCGCTGGGAGCAACTCCAGAGTCCAGGCGCCAGAACAGAAAGCGACCCAGCTTAAATCCCCGCCGTTAACTCCAGGGCGCGCTGTTTCGCGAGATCGAGTTTCGAGGCGTCCTTACCGACACCGCGGGCCATCTCCGGGCGGCCGCCTCCTTTTCCCCCGAGAATCCCGGCGAGTTCCTGAACAATTTTCCCGGCCTGAATCACCCGGGTTAAAGAAGGATCTACTATCGCGAGGAGCTGGATCTGTTCAGCGCCCTTACCAAACAAGATGGCAATTCCGGCGAATCCTTTTCTTTTGAGCAAGTTCGCCATGAACTGAAGCTGATCCGCCGTGGCTCCCTCCACGACCTGCACGAGAACTCGCTCATGAATCGGAAACTTCGCCACCGCTTCCTCGGCTTCCCCCTGCAGAATATGTGCCCGCTCCTTCTCCAGCTCTTTCTTCAAATCCATCAATTCACGATTGAGTTCCTCAATCTTCATTGATCTTTGATCCAATTGCGTTTGCAGATGACGGAAGGCAACCAGACCGGTCAAAGCTTCCACCCGGCGGACGCCGGCTGAAATTGCGCCTTCACTGACAATCTTGAAGACCCCAAGCTGTCCCGTCCGCAGCACGTGCGTCCCGCCGCACAATTCCATGGAGTAACCATCCAGCTCCCCCGGATGGCCTCCAATCTGCACTACGCGAACCTTGGTACCATATTTCTCACCGAAGAATTGCATGATATCATTTCGGGATTTCACCTCGCCATAGGAGATTTCAGTCCAACTGACCGGGTCATTGGCAACAATGCGACCATTGACTAGCTCCTCTATATCTCGCAGCTGCTGCGGTGTCACCGGCCGACTATTGAAATCGAATCGCAAATGCTCCGGACCGACGAATGAACCCTTCTGACTAACTTCCTTGCTAGCAACTTCGTGCAACGCCCAGTGCAGCAGGTGGGTAGCAGTGTGATGAGCCTCAATCATGCGGCGCCGCGGAGCTTCTACCTTTAAAATAACTTCCGCGGGAGTACTAACATTGATTGCTTCCCCTAGCTTCAGATAAAATGTTCGACCTTGCTTAGTCACTCCTTCCACTCGTACGACTCTATCATCCTGAAGAACAAGTTCTCCCGTATCGCTCACCTGACCTCCCATCTCCGCGTACAGAGGCGACCGGTCCACAATCGCAAATGTCTGCGTTTCCCGGCTGATCATCTCGACCAGCTGCGCCTTTGCTTCGTCCTGATCAAAACCGACAAACTCGGTGGCTACAGTTTCTGCAACCGCCGCAATGACTTCCTTTTCCTGCGCGGCGCGTGATCGCTGCCGCTGCTCCTCCATCATTTGCTCGACTGACCGGAGATCGAGCGACAATCCGCGTTCTCGAACTAACACTTCTGTCAGGTCAATGGGGAATCCATAGGTGTCATAGAGCCTGAAAGCGGTCTCCGCAGGAAATGTTTGGTTGCTTCGTTTGTTATATTCTTCCTCGAACATACGCAAGCCGCGGTCTAACGTATAGTTGAAGAGGGATTCCTCGCTGTCCAACACGTCCATAATATGTTCTTTCTTTGTCATGAGCTCCGGAAAAGTGGATCCTAACTGATCAACGATTGCCGGAACCAGTTTGCTGAGAAATCCATTGGCACCGAACCCTAAATAACGACCAAACAGGACGGCCCGGCGAAGGATGCGCCTGAGGACATAATTGCGATCTGTGTTGCCCGGAACAATTCCATCCGCGATGGCGAACGAGAGCGTTCGAATATGATCGGCCACCACTCGGAAAGCGACGTCGACTTTTTCCTGTTCAGACAGATTCGAACGGGAGTCGGGCAACGTTTTGCCGTACGATTTCCCGCTGAACTCCGAGATCCTTTGGAAGAGCGGGCGAAAGACATCGCTTTCATAATTTGAAATTCTACCGCTGAAATCGCGAAAACCGTCTGTGCATTCGATGATTCCGGCGACTCTTTCAAAGCCCATCCCCGTGTCCACATGCCTGGCCGGCAAGGCCGAAAATCCGCCGTTTGCGTTGGCATTCAGCTGGATGAAAACCAGATTCCAGATTTCGATGCATAAGGCGTTTCCCTGATTGACCAATCTCCCTCGGGTATCCCCTTTTGGGGTCAGGTCAACGTGGATCTCGGAACAAGGACCGCACGGCCCTGTGTCGCCCATCATCCAGAAATTGTCTTTTCGATTGCCATAAAGAACGTGGATCTTCGGATCGAGGCCTGCTCCCGCAAAAGCAGCCGCCCAGTACTGGTAAGCCTCCTCATCAAAAGCCGCCGGATCACCTCCCCCAGGATTATAAACGGTGGCATAGAGCCGATTCGGCGGAAATTTCCAGTTTTGAACCAGGAGCTCCCAGGCCCACTCGATGGCCTCCTTCTTGAAGTAGTCGCCAAAACTCCAGTTTCCGAGCATCTCAAAAAACGTGTGGTGATAGGTATCGAAACCAACGTCATCCAGGTCGTTGTGCTTCCCGCCGGCTCGGATGCATTTCTGAGTATCGGCAGTCCGAGGCGGTCTGAACGGCGGTCTCTCCTGGCCGAGAAAATACGGCACAAACTGGTTCATCCCCGCATTGGTAAACAACAGATTAGGCGTGCTTGGAAGCAAGCTCGCAGAAGGCACAATGGTGTGCTGTTTGCTCCGGAAAAAATCCAGAAATGATTGCCTGATGTCGGATGCCTTCATATTCGAGCGGTTGTGCTGAGTCGCGAAGATCCGCGAAAACCCATGACTGCTCAAGTGGGAGCTGAAAACAGGGCGAAGCAAGGCGGACGACCTCGGTTTCCCCCGCGCAGAAGAAGCATGGCGAGCCGGTTCGCTTACCCGTGAATGTCCGGGAATTCTTCGAACGGGTTGTAGACCTGGATCTCGTAATACCAGATCGGATATCCACGAAGAGACCCTTGAATTGCAGGCCTGCCAAAGATCTGGCGAACCTCGGCCTGAGAGCTCACTCCTTCGACCAGGGCTGCCAATCGCCGCCGTTGATCGTTTTCAGGCCTGATCGTGTAGATGTACACCGGAGCGAACGCCACACGGCCGTTTACGTCAAAGGGGATCGCGATCGCGTCGTCGCCAAATCCGTGGGTGAACATCCTGGGTTCCTCCACGGGAGCGCGCACCAGCCCCCAGCGCCACCATTTCCCGGAATCTGAGGAAATCATGTAATAACCACGACGTTTCCCGACAGAGACAAAGTCCGGATCGTTCGAAACCCGGGGGATGGGTCCGCCAAAGCAGCAAGCCACCGAAAGCTCCAGCCACATGATCAACTCCATCCATCGCTTCATAGGTAACTCAAGCTGACTTCTCTGCCAGTCAAGCTCGACTTATAAATTGCATCCAACATTTCCATGAGCAGCACCGCCTGGACAGAGCTGTTCAGGGCAGCTTCGTCACCGCGGATAGCCCGGAGAAAATTTTGCATCTGGGAAACAAATTCGTGCCGGACAGGTGCAAACGGCAGCTCACTATCCACCAGCTCTCCATCCTTGTCTTCGAACAATGACAAAGGCGGAATTTTGACCGACGGATGCAACTGCAGTGTGTCCACGACGCGGATCGATCCTTTAGGCCCAAATAACGTGGTACTAAATAATTCGCGCGTTCCCAATCTCCCTATCGGAATGTCATCTGTCAGATTCGCCGACCAGGAAACCTCAAACAAGACAGAAGCCCCATTTTCGAACCGGATCATTCCGCAGGCGCTGTCTTCCACATCAAATACTGCCGCCTTCACGAGCTGAGGAAATTTCTGATAAGTCTGGGCTGAGACGGTTCTCGGCTTGGGATTCCCCATCAGATACCAGGCGGCATCGATGGCGTGAACTCCGAGATCGATCAGTGCGCCCCCTCCTGCGCGCGATCGATCGGTGAACCATCCGTCGACACCTCCCGGAGTTCCCCGCGATCGCACCCACATGGTTTTGGCAAAATAAATATCCCCGAGACGCCTTTCCGCGACGGCTTTTCGGGCCGCTTGCACCGCCCCGGAAAAACGCATCTGGCGGCCGAAAAAATAGATTAGCCCTCGTTGTTCAGCTTCAGCGTGCAACTGTCGCATCTGCCCGGCATTCAATGTCGGCGGCTTTTCGCACAGCACGTGTTTACTGGCCTGCAAAGCTTTTAACGTTCCAGGAAAATGAAGCGCATTTGGCAAACTCACAATGACCGCATCGAGTCCAGGATCGGCTAGCATTTCATCGTAACTTACGAAAACCTTTTCCGGTGAATACTTCGCCGTAAATTTTTCCCGCCGTTCTTCGTTGATGTCGCACGCAGCGTACAAATCTCCGAGGCCGGACCCTTGCACTCCTTCCGCGTGCCGTTCACCAGGCCAACCCAAGCCGACGATACCAACATTGTATTTGTCCATCGTTCGCTGAGAAGGAATAGCGAAAAGGGTCTTGTTGCAACAACAACGCCTCACCGGCTCGGGGACCCGTCAGATCCGTTCTTCCAGGGCCAGGTCAAAAGACTTTGCCTGCCGCTGGGCCAAGGGTGACGCCGAGCCTGAGACAGGACTCTAGGGCTCGATTTTCGACCCGGCGTGATAATTGCCAAGATCCACCGGCGCTGTCGCGTAAGGGGGTTGGCCCACGGTGCCAATTTCGTAAACCTCGCCAACGACGGATTGGGGCCACTCTCGGATGTACTCCTCGATATCCTGCTTGTTCATCATCTGGCCCTCCTTAAGGTTCTTTTCTGCGATCGCTTCGTCTTTCGCGGTCCGCAAAGTGGCAAGATGGCGCTTGATCTGTGCCAATGCGTCATTCGCCCTCGCCTGCTTGAGCTGGTCGATCCCAATCCCGGCGAGATAATACGCCGGAATCGTCAGAAGTTCTCCCACCACTTCGTTGAGATCCTTGGTCGTCTTTTCCGTGGCCAGCCAGCCATCCTCGGTCGCTCCACTCACTATGTAAGCTGCCGAATTCTCAGACAATCGGGAGAACTTAGCCGCCATCGCTTCCATCAGCGGATTAGCGCTTTCTCGCATCGGGCTGAGTCTCAATTGAAGATCAGCCAGCGTTTTCTGCAGACGTTTGGCCACATAGGCCACACTGTTCCCTTGCTCAGGCATACCCGCAGCCAGCGAGTTGAATTCACTAGAGGAGCTTATTCCCGGCGTCTTGCCAGATTCGGCATTCCTCATCGCGCGAACAAGCGTCTCACTGCTCGAAATGATCATGTACTCTCCGGACCGGGCCAGAGTTGGAGTCAGGTAGGGCATCGCTTCGGAGCCCTCCAGCACGCGCATGCGCAGGTCCGGTTCATCCACTTTTGCGACCTTTGAGCTCGTGGACAACAAGGCCTCCAGCCGATCGAACAGCTTGTCGTTTCTGACCTTCCAGAGAAACGCGGCGGCAGGTTCGGGCATCTCATATTGCTCGGTTCCCAACGGTATTTTGACCATCGTCTTCGGGTTCAGAGTCACGATGATGCCAATCTGGTCGCCCAGCGAGCCGAGCAGATCGTCGAGGCCCAACCCGGTGAAGGCCCGTACCTTTTGCGAGAAACGTTGCTGCCATGCGACGACCTCGGGAATGTCTGAGTCGGCCAATTCCTTGAAGACGGCCCTCCAGAGCAAACCAAGGTCGAAATCAAAGAATGCGAATCCCTCCGTGTTTTCAGGGATCATTTTTAAGAACTGGAAGCCGTGCGGCGCTTTCCCCAGGGAGTCCCACAAAAATCCGAAGCGTTCGGGTAAATAGGTATACGTCTTATTGAGAAAAAGACCCGGCTCCAGTTCCCGCGAGCTGAATCCAAAGGCCCTCATTTCCTGGAGGCCGCTTTGAAGAAGCAAACGAATGCCAAGATCGAAGTCTTTCCGCAGCTCGGCTTTTTCATCCAGAGACAGACTTGGATCTGCCACCGCCATATCCTCCACCGATTCCAATTTCTGATCTAATGCTCCTATGGCTTTTTCCGCATTCCAAAAGAAATAAAGAACGCCGTCTGGATCGAGGTTTGCTGCGACCTGCCGGTAGGCCAGGCTTCTATGGATCGGGCTGGGAGAAACGTTTTGCGTCCCTGATCCCGCTGGACCCTGCGTTGCTGGTCCCGCCGGACCTGGGTCAATGAGCGTCGCCCGGGATTTGGGTGCCGGCAGTTCTTCTGCGTGTAGAAAAGGTGAGAATCGCGTGAGAGAGACGGCGAACAGCAAGGCTGGGAAGAAAGGGCGAGGGAAATTTTTACTCATATCAACCATATTCGTCATAGCAGCTTGCCTGGCGGAAAGCGAGAATTCAGTGCAGCCGGTAAGGAAGAGATTTTCATTGGATGTCGGGCGGCGCGATCGGATAACTAACTACGAATGGACACGGTTCCTGTCACCATCGAAGAACTGAAACAGCGGCTCGGTCCGGAATGTTCTGCCGGCTCGGTCCATGGGCAGATCGATGAAGTCGCCGCCAAACGAACCAAGGATCAAAAACCATATCTTGAAATTCTGCTGCGCGACGGAACGGCTAGTTTCCCGCTGCGAGTTTGGAGCGACCATCCCTTGCGGCAATTTTGTTCCGAGCTTCGGAGCGGGGATTTTGTGGAGGTTCAGGGCGATTTTATGGTCACGGCAGCTTTCGGGCTCGAGGCCAGGAATTGGAACATGCGTTTTCTGACGGCTGAGGAAAAGGAGGATTTGCTGGCTGGACCGCCTGACCTCCGAAAAAGGCAGAGCGTCGACTATTCACTCATTGAATCAATGATTGAATCAATTAAGGATCCTCGCCTGCGGGGCCTGTCTCTCATTTTCCTTCGCGACTATGGAGACCGCCTGCGTCGAGCCGCAGGTGCGAGAAATTATCATCACGCCAGACGGGGCGGATTGGTGGAACACATTGCGCAAATGATGCGCGCCGGCGATGCTTTGGCGGCACTCTACGCGGCTCTGAACCGGGACCTGCTTTTGAGCGGTATTCTTTTTCACGACTCGGGCAAACTTTGGGAAAACTGTTTTCCGAAAGACAGCTTTATCATGCCCCACGATTTCCGTGCCGAACTGGTCGGGCATATATCCATGGGGGTTGAACTGGTGAACCGGCTTTGGCAAAGATTGAAGGAAGGCCCGGAGTTCTCTTCCTGGAACGTACTTTCCCCGGACTCGGACCTGGTGCGGCTTCATTTGCTGCATCTGGTGGTCTCGCATCACGGGGAAAAGCTATTCGGTTCTCCGGTCGAACCCAAAACTCCCGAGGCCATGACGCTCCATCTGATTGATAACCTGGACGCGAAGCTCGAGATGATGTCGAACAATTACCAGCTCGGAAAACGGTTGAGTCCGGAAGTCATTGAACGGATTCGCCCCCTCCCGACCAATCTCGTTGCAGCACTAGCCACCATCTCCGAGGAAGAAAAAAGGTAAACGATCTACAGCGACGAAGGTGCGAAACAGGAATGTGAGCGCTATCTACTTCGGACTGGGGTAACGTGCCACGTTTTCCGGCTGGAAAACAGAACGGCCAAATTGGCTTGTTTGGCCGTCCTGGATCGTGCCGGACGCTCGTATCGCCAGCCGAGGGAGATTCTCGTCGCTCCATTGTGCGGCGAGTCACTCTGCGTATCGGCCGCCGTTTGTCCTTCATTAAACGCTCAATGTTTACTGAATCGAGGTCCGGCAGCACGAGTCTCTCGAACTCGCGACCACTAAAACGCAATCCGGAACCTTTAGGCAAGCGCGGGCTGCATTTTTCTTTCTTCGGGGATGGGACGAAATTCGTCGTGGCGCTGCCGGTCTTTGCTACGGTCCTTCGCCACCAGCATGTAGACAGCTGGCAAGACAAACAACGTCAAACAGGTGCCGATGATCATGCCGGTCACTAAGACCCACCCAATGCTGTTTCGCGCACCGGCCCCCGGACCTTGCGCAAGGATCAGCGGGGTGTGGCCCGCCACGGTGGCAACTGACGTCATGAGGATCGGACGAAGACGTGTTGCGGCGGCCTCAACGATCGCATGAAATTTATCCCGGCCAAGTTCCTGAAGCTTGTTCGCAAATTCGACAATCAAAATGCCGTTTTTGCAGACAAGTCCGACCAAGGTCACCAAGCCAACGTAACTGTAGGCGTTGATCGTTGTCCGCCCGAGAAACGTGACCGCCAGCGCTCCAGTCAATCCAAGCGGTACCGATCCGAGCAGGATGATCAACGGGTCCCGGAAGCTCTCAAATTGTGCCGCCAGCACCAGGTAGATCAGGATCGCGGCTAACGCCAGGGTAGTCAAAAATGAATCGCCCTCCTTGCGCAACTGGCGCGATTCACCGCTGTAATCGATGGTGTACCCTTTGGGCAGGATCTTTGCTGCTTCCTGCTCTAGAACTTTCAACGCGTCGTCCGTGGTCGCGCCGGCGAACTTATTGGGTAATCCTTCGATCGTAGCGGAATTCAGTTGCTGGAAGCGATTCAGCGACCGCGGTTCCACTGTTGTCTCGATATTGGCGAAGGTCGCCAGCTGAATCGGCTGCCCGTTTGGCCCGGTCACATACAAATTCTTCAGATCATCCGTGGTCAGACGATTAGCCCGTTTTACTTGCGGAATCACTTTGTAGCTCCGACCCTGAATGCTGAAGTAATTGGTATACCCGCCGCCCAGCAGGGTGGCAAGGTCACCGCCCACTTGCTGCAAATTGAGCCCCATGGAGGCGACTTTGTCTCTGTCGAAGACAATATTTGCTTCCGGCAGATCGTACTTAAGATCGCTGTCCGCAAAAACAAACTTACCGCTCTTGAACGCGGCGGCCACCAGTTGCTGCGCGAACTCGTTGATCTCCGGTGGCTCGGCGGTCGAGGAAATCACCATTTCCACCGGAAAATTCGTTCCGCCCGGGAGGGGCGATGGGGTTGTGGCGAAAATCTGGACTCCAGGGATCTGAGATAACTTGTGATTTACATCGACCAATACCTCTTCCATGGTCCGCTTTCGCTGATTCCAGGGCTTTGCCACCATGCCGGAAAATCCCTGAGTAGCCATCGTAATCTGAAACGTTTGGGCCGTTTCAGGGAAGCTCTTATAAATGTCATTCATCTGCTGGGTAAACAGCATGTTTTGCTCGAGGGTGGCGTTCGGCGGCGTCTGCACAATCCCGAAAATCACTCCCTGGTCTTCTCGTGGGGCAGGCTCCTTGGCTGACATCAGATAAAACGGAACGGACAGGCAGATGAACAGGAGCGCCATGATACAGATCACCGGCCAGTACCCGAGCGACCAGGTCAGAGTGTTCGCATAGCTCCTTCGCAGCCCGTCAAACCGGCGGGTGACCCAACCCGCCAGTCCACGCTCCGCCATCCCCTGCTTGAGAAGTCGGGAGGCCATCATTGGCGATAAGGTCAGCGCCACAACTCCCGAAATGGCGACGGCACCTGAAAGGGTGAAAGCGAACTCTCGAAAAAGCGAACCGCTTAACCCGCCCTGCAAACCGATCGGAGCGTAGACCGTAGCCAGGCTGATGGTCATGGCAACGATGGGTCCAAACAACTCGCGCGCCCCCTTAATTGCCGCTTCGAAAGGTTTCATCCCTTCTTGCAGGTGGCGTTCCACGTTCTCTACCACCACGATGGCGTCATCAACCACCAACCCGACAGCCAGCACGATGGCGAGTAGCGTGAGCAGGTTGAGGGTAAAGCCAAACAACAGCATCAGGAAAAAAGCGCCCACCAGCGACAACGGGATAGCAACAACCGGGATCAATACCGATCGGAAAGATCCCATGAAAAGGAAAATGACGATGATGACAATCAAAATTGTCTCGGTCAGAGTCCTGATCACGTCGTCAATCGCGCTCTGGATGTAGAGCGTTGAGTCGTACGGGATTGCCTGATGCATCCCGGTCGGCAGTTCTCGCTCGATGTCCGGGAGCGCCGCCCGCACCCGCTTGATCACATCCAGCGTATTGGCCGTTGGTAGGACGAATACCCCCATGAAAGTCGCGACGCTCCCCGAAAACCGTACGTCCGAGTTGTAATCCTCCGCCCCCAGGTCAACGTCCGCAACATCCCGAAGGCGCACAATCACCCCATTCCACTGCTTGACTACCAGCTGCCTGAATTCCTCCGCAGTCTGCAGATTGGTGTTCGTGACCAGATTGATGGCCACCATGGACCCTTTCGTCTGACCGATGCCGGACAGATAATCGTTATTCTGAAGCGCGTTCTGGATATCCGCCGGAGAAACGTTCAGGGCCGTCATCCGCTCGGGCTTGAGCCAGATACGCATGGCAAAAGTGCGCGCCCCAAGAATTTGGGCGTTCTGGACACCGCTGATGGCTGAAAGTTTCGGTTGGACGACTCGAGTCAGGTAGTCCGTGATCTGGTTCCGATCCAGGTCATTAGAGTAGTAGCTGAGATACATCGAAGCGAACTGGTTGTCCGTCGAGGTGATCTGAAGGATGGGCAACTGGGACGCGGGCGGTAACTGATTCCTGACCTGCTCCACCTTGGTCTGGATCTGGGCCAGAGCTGCATTGGGATCATAGTTCAGCTTCAGGTGAACACTGATTATGCTCGTCCCCGGTTGGCTCTGGGACTCCAGATAATCGATCCCATCCGCACTGGCGATCGATTGTTCCAAGGGGGTCGTCAGAAAGCCCCGCACGAGGTCCGCGTCCGCCCCGTAGTAGACCGTTGTCACGGTGATCACGGAGAGATCACTCCGCGGATACTGCCGCACATTGATGCTGCGAATCGCCTGATAGCCGGCTATGAAAATGATCAGATTGACGACTGTCGCCACGACCGGCCGCTTAATGAATAAGTCTGTGAAGCTCATCTCTACCTCCCGCCTCTAACTGTCCGCAGGGTGCGGCGCCAAGTCGGAGCCAGGCTTGATCCGGTTGTTGATTGTCACCCGCGCCCCGTTCTTCAATCGAAATACTCCTGAAGTGACCACTTCTTGGCCGGGCTTAAGTCCAGAAACCACGGCCACCATGTCGCCGCGCGACTGACCGAGCTTGATAAACTGCTCCTTCACTCCCTGGTACTCTTTCCCTTGCTGGTCTTTCATCTCGGAAACAATAAAGATGGAATCGCCATAGGGTGCATAGTGAATCGCGGTGGCAGGAATCGCCACCACGTTTTCTCTTTCGGTCCTCACCACACTCACCTTGGCAAACATTCCAGGTCGGAGGAGCCACTCAGGATTCGCGAATGTCGCCTGGACTTGGATATTGCGGGTTGCCAGATCCACCATGGAATTGATGGCGGTGATCTTTCCACTAAAAGTTCGATTTTCGAAGGAATCGACACGGAGCACCACCGGCTGGCCGACGGCGAGTTTGCTCAGATCCTGTTCAGGCAGAGAGAAATTGACGTAAATCGGGTCGAACGCCTGCAGAGCGACGACCGGATCCCCTTCTTTTAAATACTGACCGAGATTCACCTGGCGGATCCCGGCGACTCCGTCAAACGGAGCGCGCAACGTCTTCCTGGCAATCAAGGCATTATATTGATCGACCGAGGCCTGGACTTGACGAAAACCTGCTTGCGCGTTGTCGTAATCAGACTGGGCGATGGCGTGTTTTTCCAACAGGTCCTTGTCCCGTTTCAGAGTCACAGCAGCGAAGTCTCGTTGCGCTTCCTGCTGATGCAGTTGTGCTTCTTCCTGCGTCGTGTCCAAGCGAACCAGCAAATCACCCGCACGCACCTTGTTTCCTGATTCAAACGCGATCTGGTGGACAATCCCTGCCAGATCCGTGCTTACGGTCACGCCATTCACCGCCGCCAGCGTCCCCACGGTATCGAGAGTTGGTTGCCATTCCGATTTTTTCGCCACATCCGTCGTGACGGCCGTCGGCGGCGGTTCGAACGCTCCCGACTTGGTCATCTTAACGAAGCCTTGGATCTGAGTGAATTTCACAAACCCGAAGCCAAAAACGGCTGCGAAAAACAGGGCCGAGGCGACTAAGAAGAAGACCAGATATTTCCAGAAGGGTTTTTTCTTCATAAATCATCAACTGAGCTGAGCACTCTGCGACTCGCCGTTCCCGGCTAACTCGCTGAGACGCGTTCGAATTTTTTCTAGCAGAAAGACCAATTGCCGCCGCTCCTCCTTATCGAGCGGTTCGACGATGCTGGAGAACCAGCGAGAATAGCCAGGTCGCACTTTGTCGAGAAAAGCATGCCCTGCGGAGGTCAGATGGACTCGGATCAGGCGCCGATCCTCCGGGTCGGGCTTGCGCTTGATCAACCCATCTTTCTCCAATCCATCCAGCAGACCCGAAATGGTAGCCCGTGTGACGCCCGTTTTGTCTGCCAGTCCGGCCGGCGTTGCCTCGCCATCGCCGTACTTCAGCAGAATCATCAACAAGTTAAATCGACCGTGCCTGGTGCCATACGAATTCAGAACCTGTTCGTCCAGCGCCAACAATTCGTCGCCCGTGCGCAAGAGCTGCAGATAGGTATAACAGGCAGAGGCATCCAATTCGGGGAAACACTTGGCCTCCTGGAGGAAAACGTCATACCGTGGCAGCCCTTTAAGAAGTGAAAGTGAACCCGGCATAAAATTAATGAACCTAATTATTAGGTTCCTAACCGTTGTCAAGCAATATTGTTGGCACGCTGGGACGGATTTACAGGGCCGGATCTGCCTTCAGAGAATCTATTCAGAAGAGCAGGTCCTGCGTCTGCGATTGTACGCACCTACCCTTTCTGAAGGTGGATGGTTAGCAATGCGATGTCGGCCGGTGTAATGCCGCTGATCCGGCACGCTTGTCCTAGCGTCGCCGGCCGGATTTGAGAAAATTTCTGCCGAGCCTCAAAGCGAAGCCCCCGCACCAGCCCGTAGTCGAGCCGATCCGGAATCGTTTTTTCCTCCGCCCGCACCGCCCGAGCAACCGAATCTTCTTGCCTCTTGATGTACCCCTCGTATTTCAAGTCGGTCTCCACTTGTTCCCAAATCTCAGCCGAAAAGTCGTCGCGCAGTTCTCCAGGCAGCCGTTCAAAACCGAAATCGGGACGCCGCAAGAGCTGGTCAACATGCACTTGTCCCAGCCGGATTTGCGCGGCCCGAAATTTTGCCTCAACGATTGCCTCCATTTTTTGCGCGACCGCTGTCCTGCGTGATTCAGGAACCAGCCCGTATTCCCAGGCCTTCGGAGTCAGGCGCAGATCCGCGTTATCCTGGCGCAACAGGAGGCGGTACTCTGCTCTGCTGGTAAACATCCGGTACGGTTCCTGGGTGCCGCGCGTGACGAGGTCATCGATCAACACCCCAATGTATGCTTCGGTCCGGCTGAGAATGAAAGAAGGCTTTTCCAAGGCTTTCCGGCCGGCATTGACGCCTGCCACCAGCCCTTGGGCGGCTGCCTCTTCGTAGCCGGAGGTGCCGTTGATCTGGCCGGCAAAGAAAAGATTCTCCACCTGGTAGGTCTCGAGCGTGGGGCGGAGCTGCGTCGGAGGACAAAAATCGTACTCGACGGCGTATCCGGGGCGGATGATCTCGGCCTGCTCCAGCCCGGGGATCAAGCGGACAAACTCGTGCTGGACTTCGAATGGCAAGCTGGTCGAGAGCCCATTGACATAGAATTCGCGGGTATGCCGGCCTTCCGGTTCGAGGAAGAGTTGATGGTGATCTTTCTCCGCGAATTTTACCACTTTGTCTTCGATGGAGGGACAATAGCGGGGTCCCACTCCTTCGATCCGGCCCGAATACATCGGCGACTTGTCCAGATTCGCCCGGATGATCTCATGGGTGCGGGAGGTCGTATGCGTAATCCAGCAGGGAATTTGTTCCACGTGGAACATCTCGTCGCAGTACCGGTTCAATGTGAACACGTCGTTTGCTCCCTTTTCCAGAGCTTCCGGGCAAAAGGAAAAGCGCGGCGGGGGCTCGTCTCCATCCTGCCGTTCGCACCGAGCGAAATCGATTGACCGGGCATTCAGGCGGCACGGCGTACCGGTCTTAAACCGGCCGATCTCAAATCCAAGCTCCCGCAGGGAGTCACTCAAGGTGGAAACACCATCCCCCATCCTGCCTCCGGCCTGGTTCCGCAGTCCGACGTGCAATAACCCTCGCATGAACGTTCCGGTCGTGATGATCACCGTTTTCGCCCGGAGCTGGATTCCCAAGGTCGTTTCCACCCCCTGCACTACCCCGCCCCAGGCCAGGATTCGCAGCACATTCCCCTGCAGGAGGTCCAGGTTTGGTTGCGCTTCCAGAAGCGCTTTCATCCGAAACTGATAGGCTTTCTTATCGCATTGCGCCCGAGGTGCTCGGACGCTGGCCCCCTTGTTGCTGTTCAACATGCGGAATTGAATCCCCGTTGCATCGGTATTCGACCCCATCACTCCGCCCAGGGCGTCAATCTCCCGCACCATGTGTCCCTTGGCCAACCCGCCGACCGCAGGGTTGCATGACATCTGGCCGATGGTGTCCAGGCTTTGCGTTAACATCATGGTCGCGCACCCCAGACGGCCCGCGGCCATTGCCGCCTCAATCCCGGCATGCCCGCCGCCGACCACGAGAACCTCGTATTGCTTGGGGTATACAAACATCAAGCAGATCGTTCCCTCATTCTGTCCGAAAAGCAATCGGGCCGCCGGAGGTTTTTCGCACCATCTTCTCTGCGTGCCCTTCCCAGGAACAACATTGTTCCACATGGAACAATGGACATCTTCCTGTACCGAGCACCGCTTGGCCTGCGTCATCGCCCGAAGGCCTTTCCTCTCCCGAATCGGGCCTTTCGCAGCCCCTCCCCACCCCAAATGTCCGCCTCCAGCACTTTCGCGTGACATTTCAATCCCCTTCCGCCACATTCCCTCCAAACCGCTCATCGCCATGGCAAAATCCCTTGAAGTCTCACCGATGAAGTCGCTCGCGGAGGAACTCGACTTCGTCCGCAAATCTTTTCGCGAATCCATTCAGGCCTACTCAACCCGGATCGAGACTCAATTGACCATGATCAGGGATACCGTGATCGAGCAAACCAAAACCGCTAACCTGCCTCCGGCCTTAATCCGTGATCTGCGCGACATGATCACCCTTTGTCGTACCCTCGATTTAAAACCGGAGAAAGGACGCCGTAAAGATCTTAAAAAAATCGATACCCTGGTCGAAGAGTTACACCTCATCATTCAGAATTGGTGACCCAGCCGTTTCCTCCTTCCCCCCCAGGGAACGCCTGCTCTGCTTCCGCCCGACGCTGAGGCCGCCCTCGCACCCGTCGCAGGATGAAGAAGGCCGTCCAACCGATGACTCCCTTTTGCGTTCCATTCTCTCCCGATATAATAACGTTTATTATTTGAGTTATATTCTCATATAACTCTGAAAGCCGGCTGCTGATTTCTCAATTCGAATTGATTTCGTTGAATCGTTACCGGACTATTTCTCGGTCATGCTTTCTGCTCTGATCCTGATTTTTGCTGTCACCCTGTACCGCGTCTGCTACGCGCTGGCCGGTTCCCCCGCCGCTTGGGCCAATTTTTCGCCGCTGGCCTCTGTTCTTCTCTGTAGCGCGGCGTATCTTCCACGCAAATTCGTCCTCCTTGCCAGCCTCGGCCCGCTGATCGCAGCCGATCTTTTCCTGAACGCGTATTATCGCGCCCCTTTCATCGATGCCGGGATGCTGTCCCGGTATTTTTCTTTCGGACTGATCCTGCTGCTCGGATACGCCGTCCGCAACCGACACCGACAGAAAGTGTTCTTCCTTTTTGCTGCCACGCTTCTTGGTTCATGCTTTTTTTATGTGATTAGCAACTCCGCGGCATGGCTTTCCTCACCCGCCTACGCGAAAACACTCTCAGGATGGCGCCAGGCGCTTACCGTTGGGGATCCCGGTTTTCCGCCGACGCTCCTCTTTTTCCGTAATACTCTTCTCAGCGATCTCTTCTTCACCGCACTTTTCGTGATTGCTCAAGCGCTATCTCGCAAATCTGGGGCTCGAGTCGCTGAGGCGGAGCCTCCAGCGGCGCGTAACCGCGTCTAGCTTCGTCATTTTAATTATGGAAACTCTGGTCGATCCCGCAGATGCCGCGGTTAATACCCGCTTAACCAAAGAGGACAAAATTCGTTTCCTGCGCCAGATGTTCAGGATTAGACGCTTTGAGCAGACTTCGCTCAAATATTATAATCTCGGCAAGATGGGGGGATTTCTTCACCTCTACTCCGGCCAGGAAGCTGTCGCGGTCGGCACGATTTCGCTCCTGGGCGACAACGACCATATCATTACCGCTTATCGCGACCACGGCCATGCCTTAGCCGTCGGCATGGACATGAAGGCGTGCATGGCAGAACTCTTTGGCAAGGCAACTGGTTGCTCAAAAGGCAAGGGGGGCTCCATGCATTTTTTTGCACCCGAGAAAAACTATTGGGGCGGCCACGGCATCGTCGGCGGCCAAACTCCGCTCGGACTGGGGCTCGCCTTCGCTCTTAAATATAAAGGACTACCCGGTTGTTGCCTCTGCTATCTGGGGGACGGCGCCATCAATCAGGGGACCTTCCATGAATCACTGAATCTAGCCGCTTTATTTAACCTTCCGGTGATTTATATCATCGAAAATAATGGGTATTCCATGGGAACAAGCCAGAAAAGATCCTCTTCGTTTCCGGAGGCACTCGCCAAGAGAGCCGAGGGATATGATATGGCATGGGACGTTTTTAAAGGGGAAGACGTTTACGAGATCCGCGCGAAAACGCAGATCGCGATTGATCGGGCGCACAATAAGTCGCAGCCGACTCTGTTGGAGATACAAACGTATCGTTACTATGGCCATTCCGTGGCCGATGCCAACGCCAAGAAGTATCGCACTCCAGAAGAAATCGAACAGTATAAGACGAACCACGACCCCCTGCGGATATGGAGCCGGCGGCTGCTGGACGAACGCATCCTCACGGAGACTGAGATCGAGAACATCGATGTCGCAGCAAAGGAAGAGACGAACGAGGCGGTCAAATTTGCCGAAGAAAGCGCATTCCCGCCAGAAAATGAGATTATGAGCGACGTCTACTGGGAAGTCGACCATCAGACTGACGCCGCAAAATATGGGCGTTACTTCTTCAATTCCTGATCGACAGCTCAAATCCCATGCCTTTGATCACTTACCGGGAGGCGCTCAAAAACGCCTTATCCGAAGAAATTGAGCGCGACGAAAACGTATTTATCCTGGGAGAAGAGGTGGCCCAATACAACGGCGCCTACAAGGTAACTGAAGGACTCTGGAAGAAATACGGCGACAAGCGAGTGGTCGATACACCGATCAGCGAAGCCGGATTTATCGGCATGGGAATCGGCGCCGCAATGCTCGGTCTTCGTCCCGTGATCGAATTGATGTTCTGGAGCTTTGCTTATGAGGGTTTCGACCAGATTGTTAACAATGCAGGTTGCGTCCGCTACATGTCAGGTGGACTCGTCAATTTGCCGCTGGTGATTCGAGGCCCGGCGAATGGCGGGACCAACGTCGGTGCGACGCATTCGCACACCCCGGAAAATCTTTTGGCTACCACCCCAGGACTCAAAGTAGTCACCCCTGCAACGGCTTATGACGCGAAAGGTCTAATGAAAACCGCTATTCGCGACAACGATCCGGTAATGGTAATGGAGAACACGCTGCTGTATGGCGAGAAATGGGAGGTTCCCGATGAGGAGTATCTCGTCCCTCTCGGTGTTGCTGATGTCAAACGGCAAGGGAACGATATTACGCT
>JAFAKL010000437.1 GCA_019235445.1 Verrucomicrobiota bacterium
GTTTGATTCCACTGAAGTATTGGCGGGGAATTCGCGCACGCCGGCAACCGGGCCAAACCGGGACACGGGAGGTGTTAGTGGTTGGCGCCGGCGGAAAGACTTGACAACAGTGTCCTCCCTAGACGCCTGTAAGGCGAGCTAGAACACACTCGATGCCGACGATCCACCGATGAAACGAGGCACCAAGAGCGGCGATACGAAAGTCGTCGAAAGCGCGACGCTGGTCTTGGAGGGGCGTCGACGGGGGAGACTTCAGCAAATCCTGCCGTTTCTTGGACCAGCGTTCATTGCCAGTATTGCATACATCGACCCCGGCAATTTCGCCACCAACATCCAGGGCGGCGCCGAGTTTGGATATACATTGTTGTGGGTAGTCGTGGCGAGCAACCTGATGGCGATGCTTTTGCAGACGTTGTCGGCGAAGTTGGGCATTGCAACTGGAAAAAATCTAGCCGAGCATTGTCGCAATCAGTTCCCACCTGCTGTGGTGTGGTTGATGTGGGGGATAATGGAAGTGGTCTCCATGGCAACAGACCTTGCCGAGTTTCTTGGGGCCGCTCTAGGATTTTATCTGCTGTTCGGTATTCCTTTGTGGATGGCGGCTGTTCTGACCGCCATCCTCACGCTTCTCATTCTTGGGTTGGAAGCTTACGGTTTTAGGCCGTTGGAGGCAGTGATCACGGCAATGGTAGGTGTAATAGCCGTTTGTTATCTCATTGAAACCTGGCTCGTTCGTCCAGATTGGGCGCAGGTGGCTTGGCATGCTGTGGTGCCGCAGTTTGAGGGAAGTGAGAGCGTATTCCTCGCCACCGGCATACTGGGTGCGACGGTCATGCCGCATGTGATTTTTCTGCATTCGTCGCTCACCCAGGGACGCATTGTAACATTGGACGCGGAGCGGCGGCAGCGCCTGTATCGGTTCGAGATTCTGGACGTGGCAATTGCCATGGGAGTGGCGGGATTGATTAACGCCGCAATGTTGATTATGGCCGCCGCCGCTTTTTTCCATGCCGGACTGACGAATATCGCTTCGATTCAGGAGGCGTACCGTACACTCGAACCGCTGTTAGGTCCCGCTGCGCGGACGGTGTTCGCAGTGTCTTTGCTTGCCTCTGGTTTGGCCTCGGCCTCTGTGGGAACCATGGCAGGGCAAGTGATCATGCAAGGGTTTTTGCACCGGCAAATTCCAATTTGGGTGAGGCGCCTGGTGACCATGGTGCCCTCCATTGTGGTCATCGGAATGGGCTTGGATCCGACGCGAACACTCGTAGTCAGTCAAGTTGTTCTTAGTTTTGGGCTACCGTTTGCCGTGGTGCCGCTGATCCTGTTTACGCGACGCCGCGATTTGATGGGTGATTTAGTGAATTCCGCATTTACCACCTGTGTCGGAGGGGTGGTGGCTCTGCTGATCGTGGTTTTAAACACCTATTTGCTATATGAAACCTTCCGAGGGAATTGAATTTAGGATTAGACACCTGATCGTTCCTCTCGACGGCTCACGTTTGGCAGAGGCTGCGCTCCCGATTGCAAGACAGCTCGCGCGGAAGCTCAGCGCGCCGATAACGCTGGTTCATTTGCTTGAACGCCACCCGCCGCATCATATCCACGGGGAACATCACCTTTCCAGTCCTGAAGAGGCGGAGCAATATCTGAGCGAGTTGGGGCACCGCATCTCGCCGTCCGATCCGAAGGTCGAACAGCATGTGCATGCTACCAAAATTACCGACGTGCCCAGGGCCATCGCTGAACACGCGACCGAATTGGGTTCCGACCTGGTGGTCATGTGCGCGCACGGCCAGATTGGCTTGCGCACATTGTTGTTCGGCAGTATTGCGCAAAAAGTCGCAGCCTCAAGCGCTGTCCCCGTCTTCCTGATCCGCCCGGGGCACGCCGGCGCAGCACCGATTCTGACCGAGCGTCCAATACTGGTTTTGCTGGACGGTGCGGCTGTTGACGAGCAGACTTTGCCTTTGGCTGCGGCTCTGGCAAGGGTTTGCGGTGGGAGTTTGCACCTGGTCGTGGCGGTGCCGACTCTCAGGACCCTCTCGGGTGTAGGTGCCGCTTCGGGTCTGTTGTTGCCGGCAACCACCGCCACCATACTCCAACTGGCTCAAGCCGACGCTTCCAAATACCTTTCCCGGCGAATCGCTCTGCTCGAAGCCAAGGGTTTGCTCGTGGATGGCGAAGTATTGCGAGGCGAGCCGAGCGAGATTATCGTGAAAACCGCGCGCCACGTTGCTCCGGACCTCATCGTGCTAGGCATCCACAATGAAGAGGGGCTCGCTAACTTCTTATCGAACCATGCCGTCACCAAGGTCGCAAGCTGCACGCCTCTGCCCTTGCTGTTGGTTCGAGAATCGAGAGGCAATACTTGAAGCTGACTGTCATCACCCTGCGTTGGCTCACAATAGATTAAATTGACGCACCTCCGGATTCTCCTTTGCGCGGTCGCAATCGACCGCATTTAAACCTTCCTTGATCTTTGGCGTTGACCGTCGTTTTATGGCCGAGACGGACCGATTGCATGCCCGCGAAACCTCACATTTTGGTCGTTGGTAGCTCTAATACCGATATGGTCGTTTTTTGCGATCGATTGCCTCATCCGGGTGAGACAGTGCTTGGTGGGCGCTTTCGAATGTTTGGCGGCGGCAAAGGGGCAAACCAGGCGGTCGCGGCGGCCAGGGCGGGCGGTGCGGTCACGTTCCTTGGCGCCCATGGAGCTGACACGTTTGGGACGGAAGCAAGAGACCGTCTTTTAAAGGAGGGGATCAACGTGGACTACTTTCAGTGCGTGCAAAGCGCTCCGAGCGGAATCGCACTGATTCTAGTCGACGGCGTCACTCGGGAGAACCTGATCGCAGTCGCAAAATCGGCCAACGAAGCCGTAGATTCTGCGATGGTCTCCTCAGCCCGACCTGCCTTTGAAAGCGCGGCTGCTGTTATTTCCCAATTGGAAATCCGAGACGGAGCGGTGGAGGCCGTGGCTCGGATTTGCCACCAGCTGGGAAAGCCGTTTGTGCTGAATCCTGCGCCTTCCCGAACGCTTCCAAAGCGCATTTATGAGAGCCTTTACGCGATCGTCGTCAACGAGCATGAGGCGCGGGATATCACTGGAGAAGAAGAAATTCCGAGCGCCTTTCGGCGGTTGCACAGCTTGGGTTGCAAGAATGTGATCGTAACGCTCGGTGCCCGTGGCGTTATGTTCTCGGAGGGAGACAAGGTGGAATTCGTTGCCGCGCCGAAGGTTGAGGCGGCGGACACCACAGGTGCAGGAGATTGTTTCGTTGGATGGCTTGGAGTGGGCGTTGCAGAAGGTCTTTCTCTGGCCGCGGCAATTGAGAGAGCGTGTAAGGCCGCATCCATCAAAGTGACACGGGCCGGCGCTCAGGACGGAATGCCATACCGGGATGAAGTTACGCGTGACAGCTAAGTTAAGAGGGTTTGAGACGGTTTTTTTGCCCCTAAGGGGCTCCGGGTTTCAACCCGGTTTCAACCTAGGGCTGCGCCCCATAAGCGTTAACTTATCGCAGCGGCAGGGAGGTGCCGTGACGCATTTATCCCGGAGGGATTAAAACGAGGGTAGCCTAGCACGAAGTGCCTGGAAAAAAGAAAAGTGAGCAGATCAACCGTCCCTCCGGGACGGGTCCACTTTTCTCTTGTTTCCAGGCACTTCGTGCCAGGCTACTTTCGTGTCGTCCCTCCGGGACAGGATACGCTCTTTCGTTGTAGGATTTTCCTTAAATAATTAAGTTAGCGCTTAGGGGGTTCCACTCCGGTTTCAGCGCCAGCGTCCCTTCGGGGTACCTTCTCCGGAGAGGCACCTAGTTAGGCCTGGAAATCGTCTTCGAATTGTCCAACTCCAGTCCGGGGTTAAAAACCAGTTAAAACCCCGGGCTGAATCCTACCGGCCCTTTCGGGGCGAAGAATCATCCAAGTGCGCTTA
>JAFAKL010000060.1 GCA_019235445.1 Verrucomicrobiota bacterium
CTGCCCGAATCGCTCCCAGCCTGCTTGCGAGGCAATTTGACGCATCTCGGAAAACGAAAACGCGCGGCGGATCGAAAGCCGGGCATCAAAACGCGTCATGGGCTCACGATAAGCAAAAGCGGTCAGCAGATAAATGCCAAGAATTCCCAGATCAGTGCGTTCCAGATCAGCGACCAGGATTCCCGTCCGAGCCATGGAACGTACATTCTGGAGAAGCCGGACCGCGGCGTCGTCCGCAAAATGATGCAGTGCCAGCGAACAGAAGACAAAATCCGCCTGGCTTTCCGGCACGAACTGCAAAACATCGAAGACAGTAAAGGTGATCTCAGGATAGGAACGTGAACGTTCCTTCGCCAAATCGAGCGTGGCCGGCTGAAAATCGATAGCGGCGATCTGCGCACTGACGTCGTTGGCGCGACACCAGTCGATGACAAAACGCGGAATATCACCGAAACCGGTACACAAATCGATCACCTTCACAGAACTGCCAGGAGGGAACCAGCGGCGAAGGAAATGCCTGATCAGCCGGTAGCTACCGAAATATCGATTCAGCTGTTGGAGATTCCGCAGATCACTCAGCAACTCCGCGGACACGAGCTGCGGACGGTCCATCATTTCGATCGTCGCCTGGTCGAAGATCCGCTCTGGAACAAGTAAATTCGTGCACACAGAGAAGTTTCTCGGTTTCAGGGGTCCAGTCGTACTAAACGTGTTCGGCTCCGCTCTCTTGTTTGAGGGCGAGCAGAGCGAGCATCCGGCCGGTCCTGCCTTTCTCCACTCTGTAGGAATAATATTTTTCCAGATCCGCGGCGGTATTCTTGCCCGAATCGAATACGAAATTCACCCCGGAGCGCTTCAGGCTCCGGACAATTTCCGCAGCGAAATCGACCTCGTAATGAGGGGGTCGAATGCATGGACTGAGCTGAGCTACGAGGTCGGCAGGGTCCGTCCCGAAGGCAGTTGTCATCTTTTGCACCGCAGCGCCCACGATATCTAATTCGGTTCCCTTCTTTCCCGAATGGATCAAGCCAATCGCACTTTGACGAGGGTCCACCAGAAACACCGCACAACAATCGGCCACCTGAATCCCAAGTAAAACGCCTCGATCACGTGTGATCAAGCCATCCACCCGCGAGCTCTTAGTCGCTGATCCAACGGTGACGATTGCAACAGCGCCGCCATGAACCTGTTCGGCGAGACGAATTTGCCGGTGGCCAAAGCTTCGGCGCGCCGTTTCGTGAAGAGCCTCCAGCCTTCGCAGTGCAGCCTCGCGATCCGTCCGAACGTCAAGGCCGGGCACTCTCAGAACAAACCCGTGCAGAACATCTTCCAGCGCATCAAGAGCGGGAAAATGCTCGATCGTAGGCTCGTGCATCGGCTGGTACAAAACACTTGGCGCATCAGTCGGTGGTTGTCTGGACCTTGCCCAAGGGCGGCATGAGCGATTCACGCTTGGACTTCGTGGTCGCCGGCTTGTCAGGATCCAGTGGTGAATCGCGTCGAGAGCGAGTCGCTTTCAAAGCCTCGGCCGAAGTCAAGGTTGGCGAATGCCCCTGCGGGCTGTCGAACATGTCATTGTATTTCGTCTCGGTCGCCGTTGACTGCTGGTAGGAGGCCACGGCGGAAACGTAAGAAAATTCAGCCTGGACCAAGGTGGAACGCGCCGTGGTGAGCTCCTGCTGAGCGGTCAAAACGTCGAGCTGAGTGCCGGTCCCGGCGGCCAGGCGCTCATCCGACAGACGCAAAGCCTCGAGATTGACGTTCACGCCCGTCTGCGCGCTGTCCACCGTCTGGGCGGCTTCCCGGAGATTGCTGACCGCCGTGGAGACTTCAAGTTCGACTTGCCTCACCGAATCGTCATAGGTGACCTTTGCCTGCTCAAGTTGTGCTCGCGCCTGTTTTACTTTCCCGTAAGTCAGGAACCCGTCGAATATATTCCAGGATCCCTGCAAGCCCAGGAACCACCCTTGCAACGTATTGGTCAAGTTGTTGAATCGCGGATTGCTTTCTTGTTCGAACCCGACATCCGCTGATATAGTCGGCTTGAAACCAGCCGCCTGCACGGTGATGTTTTCCACATTGGCAAGAATTGTCGACCGTTGCGCCTTGAGGAGCGGGCGGTTGGCACGCGCGGTAATCAGCGCAGAGCCGAGATCGTACTTAATCGGGTGATAACCGAGTTCTCCGTCCACGGGCAACGGATTGTCGGACACGTATTGCTTGTCTGCCGGAATTCCAAGAGTGCGTGCCATGGTCAGTTGGGCGATGCGATAATTATTCCGGGCCGTGATCAGCTGCGGAATCTGGTTTTCGAGGGTGCCCTCAGCCTGGAGAACGTTGAACTGGGGAACGGTACCTGCCTCATAGCGGCTCTTCTGGTCTTCCAACTGGCTTTGGAGCAGGTTTACTGATTCTTCTTGAACCTGCACTAACGCTTTATCGAGCAAGATTTGGTAGAACTGCGTACGGACGTTCGAGACGACGGTGTCTATGGTGTCTCGCAGCGTGTAATAAGCCGCGTCTTCATTGATCCGCGCCTCCCGACGCAAGGCAATCGTCATTCCGCCATCATAGATCAGTTGGGATGCGGTCAAGGTGACCTGCCAGGTCTCGAGTGCCGAGCCCGAAGCGGAGGATACTGAGCTTGGAATCGCGAGGACGCCATTATTTGCCAGGTTGGCAGTGGTAAAAGTCGAAGAATTCAAGGTACTACCGCGAGGCACCGCGAGAATCTCAAAATTGGAGGCGCTTGCAGAACTCGTCGGGCTCAAGGCGCTGTCGGTCTGCGAATAATTTGATTTGAGAGTTACCTGCGGCAAAAGCTGCGACTGCGCCTGGTAAAAAAGACCTTTTTCCACTTTGAGTTGCTGAATCTGCTGCAGGATCGAGGGATTCTGCTTCAGCGCGAGTTGAACAGCCTCATCGATCGTTAACGGATGATTGCGGTAATTGAAAGTTGCTTCGCCGCCAGCAATTAGGTTGCAGGAGATTGCTGCGAAGGTTAAGGCAAAGAGCGTAAATCTCATCGTTTTGGCAGTTTATCGGAACAATCGGCGATTTTGCGATAGATCTGAAGCCAAGCCCTTCCTTCCTCGGCGGTCAGGTATTCACGCAAAAGAGTCATAATCCTATTCACCATGTCTCTCCGAATTTCGGCGACCAGACCAGAACCTTTCTTAGTAATTTTTACCATCACCTTTCGGCGGTCATCCTGGGCATGAGAACGTTGAACATATCCGAGTTTCTCCAGGCGGTCGACAAGTCCGGTTGCTGCCGCGGTGGTATGCCCCATCCTGGTGGCGATCCCAGACATCGTGATCATTTCCTGTTTCTCGAGACAGCCAAGCAGAAAATATTGTGGAAAGGAAACGTTTCCATGCCCCAGCTCCTCTGAGAGGTTGTGCAGAAATTTTCGCTGCATATGCATGACGATCTCAGCAAGCTCTTCCGCGGCGACTTGCAGGTCGAAATCGGAGCCGGGCTCGGTCGAGCGTTGCTCGGTCTTAAGCATAGGCCATATAAAAATTCAACAGAGTTAAGCTTCTCGCTTGAGTAAAGCATAGCCCCTCTCATTTGCAATCAGGCCCGCGCCGGCTTTGCTCCTTCGCAGTTAGCTTTCCAAGCGTTTTCTCGCCTGCAGAGCGAAAAGATTGTGAGCGCTTTGGTGGTAATATTTCAGGCTAAATCGGCATTGCGTGTGGTCCCTTTTTAGGTGAGGAATGATGTATCCCTGTCCAGTCAATTCCCTGATCTAAGCGCAGCACTATGGCATACCAGAATGTACAGGCACCCAGCGGGGGCAAAATCACCATCCAGAATGGCCAGATCCAATGCCCGGACAATCCGATTATCCCCTTTATCCGAGGCGATGGCACCGGCCCGGACATTTGGGCGGCAAGTGAACGGGTGTTCAATGCGGCGGTGGAAAAGGCATATAAAGGCTCCAGGAAAATTGCCTGGTTTGAAGTGTTCGCAGGTGAAACGGCCAAGAATCGTTTCGACGACTGGTTACCGGAAGATACGGTGACCGCTTTCAGAGAATATCTGGTGGGGATCAAAGGCCCTCTCACCACGCCCGTAGGAGGCGGGATTCGCTCTCTTAACGTGGCGCTCCGTCAGCTCCTGGATCTCTACGTCTGTCTGCGTCCCGTTCAGTATTTCCAAGGCGTGCCGTCCCCGGTCAAAAATCCAGAAAAAGTCAACATGACCATCTTCCGGGAGAACACCGAAGACATTTATGCAGGAGTCGAGTTTCGCGCCGGTACCCCGGAGTCGCAGCGTTTTCTGAAAATGTTTGGGCAAGAGTTCCCGAAGGAATTCTCCAAGATCCGGTTTGGGACCGAAAAAGCCGCCAAGGAATTTCTTTCCGCCGAACCGGCGCTGGGAAGCGTGGAAGTCGAAGTTGGAATCGGGATCAAACCGGTCAGCCATCTCGGGTCCAATCGCCTTATTGCCGCGGCCATTCGATATGCGATCAAGAATAAGAAAAAATCGGTTACCTTTGTGCACAAGGGCAACATCATGAAGTTCACTGAGGGAAGCTTCAGAGACTGGGGATACGATCTGGCGGAGACATTATTTGGTAACGAGACCTATTCCTGGGCGAAATGGGAGCGGACAAGGAAGGAAACAGGTGAAAAGAGCGCCAATGACGAAATGAAGGCGGCATTGGAGAACGGGAAGATCCTGGTCAAGGACGCTATCGCTGACATCACCCTGCAACAAGTCCTGACCCGCCCGGAAGATTTCGATGTGATTGCGACGCTCAACTTGAACGGAGATTATCTTTCAGACGCTCTGGCTGCCCAGGTCGGTGGGATCGGTATTGCACCCGGCGGTAATATCAACTATCACACCGGACACGCGATTTTCGAGGCAACCCACGGTACCGCGCCCAAATATGCGAATCTGGACAAAGTCAATCCCGGTTCCGTGGTCCTGTCGGGAGAAATGATGTTGAGGCATCTCGGCTGGACCGAAGCTGCGGATCTGGTCATCAGGGGGCTGAACGACGCTATCGCGAGTAAAAGAGTCACCTACGACTTTGCCCGTCTTATGGAAGGGGCAACTGAAATTAAATGCTCGGAATTCGGGGACAACATCATTGCCCACATGGATTAGACCGTATGGCATTGGAATCAGGCGCGTTCCTACAGTCGTAATCGTCCTCAGAACTCTTCCTCGGCTCCGATTCCTCCCCGGTCCGGCGCCACTGTCAGGTGGCGATTTCGATCTCGTCTTTTGACGGGACGTCATCGGTGAAAAGAATAGTCCTTTGCCGATCCCAGACATACCGTCGCAGGAGAACCTTCAAAGTCGCCGTCAGGGGAATCGCCAGGATGGCGCCAAGCGGACCGCCGAGCACAAGCGTCCACAAGAAGACGGACATAATCACCGTCATCGGGTGTAGTCCGACTGAATTCCCGACGATCCGGGGCGTCGTCACCAGGC
>JAFAKL010000139.1 GCA_019235445.1 Verrucomicrobiota bacterium
TTAGGGCGGGCGAAGGAGGCGGTATCCCTACCAAGCTCCCTCTCGTTGGCGGGTAAACGCGCCGTCGCGGTGGTCTTTTCCAGTTATCCCTCTGATCCGCGACCCCGGAGAGGGGCGGATGCATTGGCCAGGTAAGGCGCGAGCGTAGAGGTCATCTGTCTCAAGCAAACCGATGAAGAACCCGAGCGCGAATCCTTCAACGGAATAGACGTCACCCGCGTTCCTTTGAGGCGTTATCGAGGCGGAAAGCTCTCTTACGTGCTGCAGTATGCTGCCTTTCTTTTCATGGCCGCGTCGAAGCTCATCGGTCGCGCAGTGAGACGGCGCTACGACCTTGTCCACATCCACAACATGCCCGACGTGCTCGTCTTCAGTGCGTTATTGCCGAAGATCCTGGGCGCCAAAGTTGTTCTCGACATGCACGATCCGATGCCGGAATTGATGATGTCCATTTTTGGGCTTGGAGCGGATAGTTTTGCCGTCCGGCTGCTCAAGACACTCGAAAAATACAGTCTGCGCTTTGCCAACGCGGTTCTTGCCGTCAACGAAGCCTGCCGAAAAATCTTTTCTGCCCGAAGCTGCCCGGCGGCAAAGATAACGGTGATCATGAATTCGCCGGACGAAGGGATCTTTCGGTTTCGTGAGCCATCTGGACCGACTGCCAGCCCGCGTGACCCCGCCAGGCCATTTGTCATCATGTATCATGGTTCGCTAGTCGAGAGGCACGGCTTGGATCTGGCAGTAATCGCTTTGGAAAAGATCAGACAAACCATCCCAAATGCGGAACTAAGGATTTACGGTCGAAGCACGCCCTTTCTTGAACAGGTGATGGACTCGGTGCGCGGGTCGGAGTTGAGCCGAGCGGTTCGAGCTTTCGGCGCAAAGAACCTGGAAGAAATCGCACAGGCAATCGCCGAGTGTGATGTGGGCATCATTCCCAACCGGCGCAGCATATTCACTGAGCTGAATACGCCAACGCGCATTTTTGAGTACCTGTCTCAAGGGAAGCCGGTCATTGCTCCCCGGGCTCCAGGAATTCTTGACTATTTTAGTTCGAGTGAACTGGTCCTTTTCGAGCTGGGAGACGCCGACGATCTGGCGGCCAAGTTAGAATATGTCTTCGCGCGCCCAGAAGAGACGCTGGAGATTGTCAAGCGTGGGCAGGAAGTGTACCAAACCCACAAGTGGAGCAGCGAGTGCTCGCGGTTTGTCAACCTCGCCAAGGAACTCCTCCAAGGGAAGAAGGCCGCACCGGTACGGACGGGCGGATCGCCGAGTGCGGAAGTTGGGAGTGCCAGGTGACCGGCATTGTCGTCCGCGCGAGTGAACGAGTCATTGCGGCGGAGTTCTTTGAACTGTTGAAAACACCGTGGGAGTTTTTTCAAACCGGCAAGCAGTATGATGTGCTGATCTGCACGTCAGAGGAGCTGCCTTGCGAGGCTGCGCCACTTTCCCTGGTTTTCGGCGGAGAACAGATGCCGTTTGATTCGGAACAAAAAAAACAGGTCAGGCCGCATGCCGGCGGTTTCGTCCTTTCCGATGAAGGTAAACGTCTTCCGATTTATGGAACCGTAGCGTCTTTCTCCGGCAACTCGAATTCCCTCCTGACTCTGGAAGGGACAAACGAGCCGGCCGCCTATGTGAGTCGGTGCGGCGGCGCGACCGTTTTGCGCATCGGTTACAATCTTTTTTCAGAGGTGCGCTTCCTGCTCACAGAGGGCCAGCCTACGGAAAACTCCGTGATCCCCACCCTGGACGAGCACATTGCGTGCCTGCGTGGCTGGATCACTCTGGCAGGAATACCGCTGGTGGAGGTCCCCCCCGTTCCGGCGGGTTACAAGTTCATGGCCTGTCTGACCCACGATCTCGATCACCCGGTGATGAGGAATCATTGGTGTGACCACACGATGTATGGATTTTTGTACCGGGCGACGATCGGGACCTTACGAGATGTGTTCCGACGGAGAAAATCGCTCGGAAGCTTGCGGAAAAATTTGGAGGCCGTTTGCTTGTTGCCGTTCGTCCATCTTGGGCTGGCAAAGGATTTCTGGCGAGGATTTGATCGGTACCTGGAAATGGTGGAGGTCCCAGGATCGACTTTTTTCGTGATCCCCCGAAGTGATTACGCAGGCCGCACCTCCGAGGGGCCGGCTCCCTCCTTGCGCCGTTGTCGCTATGAAGTGGACCAGTTGGCACCGCAACTTAGAAGGATCGTGGCAGCGGGTGGGGAGATTGGTCTCCATGGTCTGGACGCCTGGCTCGATAACGACGAGGGTCGTAAGGAGCGAGAGATAGTTTCGCGAGCCGTTGGAGTGAGCATCCGCGGGGTGCGAATGCACTGGCTGTTTTTTGATTCGAATTCTCCCGCAGCGTTGGACCAGGCCGGCTTTGACTATGACACCACGGTCGGGTACCGGGAGACAGTGGGTTATCGCGCCGGAACTGCTCAGGCATACAAGCCTCCGGGAGCAACAACGTTGCTCGAGCTGCCGCTGCATGTGATGGATACGGCCTTATTCTATTCGAGCTATTTACGGTTGCGAGAGCAGGAGGCTGAAGGACTAGTTTGGCGCCTGATGGATGATGCGGAGCGCAGCGGCGGCGCGCTGACGATTAACTGGCACGATAGAAGCATCGCGCCGGAAAGGTTATGGGAGGATTTTTATCTAAAGATGCTGCGCGAACTGAGAAGTAGAGGTGCCTGGCTACCTACCTCGAGCAAAGCAGTGGCATGGTTCAGGAGCCGGCGTGCAGCGGTCATTGAAAGTGCACGCTCGCCGGGAGGCGCGCTGCGGGTGCAAGGTCGCGCCAAAACCAGCGAAGAAGTGCCCGGTCTTCAGATCCGGATTCACAAGCCGCGGGCTCAATCTCTTGCCGAGGCCACGGCATCCAGAAAGAGAGCGGAGTTTGTGGACGTACCGTTTGCCGGGACGACGGAGCTCAATCTTGCGATATGACTAAAAATGAAACTGTCTTAGCACAGCTGGGCTGTGGCTACTGGGGACCGAATTTGCTGCGGAACTTTTCGGCTTTACCCAGGTGTCGGGTCAAATACGTCGTCGATTCCAGCCCGGAGCGGCGCGCTTTCGTTGAAACGAACTTTCCACGGACTGTCCCCACCGATTCAGTTGCCAAGGCGGTGTCCGATCCCGAGGTCAATGGAGTGATTATCGCCACGCCTGCCGGTTCGCATTTTCAGCTCGCCAAAGAGGCCCTCCTATCCGGCAAACATGTCTTCGTCGAGAAGCCGCTGGCTACTAAAGTTACGGAGGTCGATGAGTTAGCTCGATTAGCACAGGATCGTAATCTGGTGGTCATGGCTGGTCACACGTTCATCTACAACGCGGCGGTACGCTATGTTAAGAAGTTAATGGACGCCGGCGAGCTGGGAGAAATTCGTTATATTTACAGCCAGCGTCTGAACCTGGGCCGCATCCGGTCCGATATCGACGCCCTCTGGAACTTTGCGCCGCACGATATCAGCATTATCCAATACTGGTTAGCCGACCCCGACCCGGTCTCTGTTCATCGCCTGGGCATGGACTTTATCCAGAATGGCGTCGACGATGTTGTCTTCCTGAGCATCGTTTATCCAAATAAGATCATTGCTAACATCCATGTCAGTTGGCTCGATCCGCAGAAGGTGCGGAAGATGATTGTCGTCGGTTCTCGCAAGATGATCGTCTATGACGATGTAGCGGACGTGAAGATCGCCATCTATGACAAGGGTATCGATAAGAAGGCAATCCTCGGTCAGAACATGGATTTTGATAACCCTCGCCCTGAGCAATTCAGTTATCGCAGCGGAGACATCCTGATGCCGGACGTTCAATTCACGGAGCCGTTGCGGTCCGAGGCGGAATCCTTTGTCGAGTGCATTTGGAATGGGAAGCAACCGATCACCGGCATTCCGCACGCCAGGACGGTTGTTTCGATCCTGGAACAGGCCAAGCGGCAATAGGAGCTAGCCATGGCGAACAAAAGTCCCGAACCCTCCATTCGAAAAGCAGGTATCGCCGAGGTGAAGTTTGGCCAAGGGGTAACGGTCGTTGAACCGGTCAACCTGTATGGCTGCTCCATCGCCGACGAGTGCTTTATCGGCCCTTTTGTGGAGATCCAACGCGGCGTGGTGATCGGAAAACGATGCCGCATTCAGTCTCACGCGTTCATTTGTGAACTCGTCACGATCGGAGAGGACTGCTTTATCTCTCATGGCGCCATGTTCATTAACGATCTATTTTCAGCCGGCGGCCCGGCTAAGGGTCAGCGCGACCTCTGGCGATCGACGAAAATCGGGAACAAGGTCAGTATCGGGACCAATGCGACCATTCTCCCGGTAACCATCTGCGATGGAGTGGTGGTGGGAGCTGGGGCCGTGGTGACAAAGGACCTGGCGGCGCCGGGCGTCTATGTTGGCAACCCGGCGCGCTTGCTGCGTCCGCTATAGTTCTGCTGAATTTCTTTGATCTCTATGAAAATTCCCTTTGTTGACCTGCACTCTCAATACTTGAGCATCAAATCCGAGATCGATTCAGCGATCGCGGAGGTCATTGCTCAGTCGGCCTACATTCGAGGGCCTCGGGTGGAAGAATTTGAAAACGCATGGGCCAGCACCTTGGGAGTCAAACATTGCGTCTCGTGCGCTAACGGAACGGATGCGCTTTATATCGCAATGCGCGGTTTGGGGGTTATGCCCGGGGATGAGGTTATCACAACGGCGCATTCCTGGATTTCAACTTCGGAGACGATCACGCAAGCAGGTGCTCGAGTGGTCTTTTGTGATACCGATTACGATACCTTCAATATCGACCCGAAGTTAATTGAATCGAAGATCACGTCACGAACGGTTGGCATCATTCCGGTCCACCTCTACGGCCAGCCATGCGAGATGGACGCCATTATGGCGATCGCGCAAAAGCACTCCCTGTGGATCATCGAAGACTGCGCCCAGGCGCACCTGGCCAGGTACAAGGGGCGACTGGTCGGCACTTTCGGCAACGCCGCCACGTTTTCGTTCTATCCGGGGAAAAATCTGGGCGCTTATGGTGATGCCGGTTGCCTTGTCACCGGGGATGATCAGTTGGCTGATTGGACAGCTACTTTTGCCAGACATGGCGGCAAAGGCGAGCATGTCATGGAGGGGATCAACAGTCGTCTCGATGGTTTGCAGGCGGCAATCCTTCTCGCAAAATTGCCTCACCTCCGCTCATGGACTGAATCCCGCCGCCGGGTGGCTGCGCTCTACACGAAGTCGCTCGCGTCGCTGACACATATCGAAACTCCGTTTGTCGCGCCCGAATGCGAACATGCGTTTCACCTTTACGTGATCCGCACGGATCGACGTGACGACCTCAAACGACAGCTGGCGGAGGCGAGCGTGTCGACTTCCCTGAATTATCCCAAAGCGCTCCCATTTTATCCTGCCTATGCTTATCTGAATCACCAGGAAAAGGACTTTCCGGTGGCTTATTCAAATCAGTCGCGCATTTTGTCGTTGCCAATTTATCCGGAGATATCCGGCGCGATGATTAATCATGTCTGCGAGAAGATGGCAGAGTCTCTGCAGCGCATCCCAACCACGGCAAGCGTACGCGTCGAAGCGACCTCGGCCCTTTCTTGAAGCAGGCCTTCCACTCCTTCTCATGAGACGAGGTATTGAATCAAAGCTGTGGATTTGTACGCCTCCCGCAGCATACACTTGGTAAAAAGATGCCTCCCATCCTCGCGCTGTTTCTCACCTTTACCTTTATCTATTTCCTTTATCGGCGAGAGCCTCGGAATAAGGCAGAAGTCAGCAACGCTATTTGGATCCCGCTCCTCTGGTTCCTGATCACCGGTTCGATGTTCGTCTCTCAATGGCTGGCTATCCTTGGTGTGCACCTGGGAGAAACCTCAATCGAGGATGGGAGTCCCATCGATCGCGTGGTCTTCTTTTCATTGATCCTTTGCGGGGTTTATGTGCTCAACAAGAGGCGCGTCACGATCGAGGAATTTTCCCGCCATAATCGGCTGCTGACATTTTTCCTGGTCTACTGTTTCATCGCCATCTTGTGGTCAGATTTTCCATTCGTGGCCGCTAAACGCTGGATCAAAATCCTGGGCCACCCGATCATGGTGCTCGTCATCCTCACGGAAGCCAACCCCATAGAAGCCGTCCGAAGAGTGCTGAAACGAGCGGCCTACGTGCTGGTCCCCATGTCGATTCTTTTCATCAAATATTTCCCGCAGTACGGGCGAGGATTCGATGCTTGGACCGGCGTGGGCTTTAACAGGGGGGTCACCCTGAACAAAAATGAATTGGGTTATGGCTGCATGATCTTTGGGTTGTTTTTCTTCTGGAACACCTTGCTGGCGTTCCGAATCAAAAATCGCATGGCGAAGCGGAAAGAACTCCTTCTCAGTATCGCCTTTTTCGGCATGATCTGGTGGCTCCTTAGGGCTTCCGAAAGTGCGACTTCCCTCTTGGCGATGCTAATTGGGATTGCTACCATGGTCGTCCTGGGTCTGCCGTTCATCAATAAGCGCTATATCGGGATGTATGTGCTTTTCGCAGTTTTTGCCGTTGCCGCGGCGGAACCTTTCTTCGGCATCTACGCGCATGTGTTACAGATTCTTGGCCGTGATCCGACGCTGACCGACAGAACCCAAGTCTGGCACGCCGCCTTGAAACTCGTGGAAAACCCGATTTTGGGAGCCGGATTTGAGAGCTTCTGGCTTGGATCCCGGTTGGATAAGCTTGGGGAGATCTGGTGGTGGCAACCTAACCAGGCACACAACGGATACATTGAAACCTATCTGAATCTGGGATGGGCCGGTATCGCTATTTTAGCAATTCTCATCGTGGGAACCTTTCAAAAAATCCGTCTCGATCTATTAAAACGATTGGATTTCGGTCGATTTCGACTCGGATGTCTTTTTGCCATTTTGGCTTACAACTTTACGGAAGCGACTTTCAAGGGCGTCCATCTCGTCTGGACCCTCTTTTATCTTATCGCGATCGACTATCCGATTCGCCGCAAGTCGCGACCGGTCAAGCTGCCCGCCCCTGCCCGTCCTGAGAATGAAACGCCGAATCCTCGACCGGTGGCCAGTGAAACCTCGACCGGTTAGCAATCCTGAGGTGCCGTGAAAAGGGATGGGTGCTGTTTGCGTGCGGGCCTGCAAGTTCAGCAATGGTCAGGGAATAGATCGGCCGTCCAGGATAACCATTTCAAAATGAAATACACTTTAGTCACTGCGGCCAGAAACGAAGAGAAATTCATCGAGACGACGATTCAGTCCGTGGTTGCCCAAACGAGCCTTCCCGAGTGGTGGGTCATTGTGGACGACGGATCGACCGACAGAACCGCGGAAATTGTAGAGAGTTACGCGTCACGTTATCCATGGATCGAACTGCTGCGGCGACCGAAACGTCTGGATCGTAACTTCGCGGCGAAGGCTCATGCGGTAAACGCCGGGTTAGAGCAGCTTCAGCCTCTTCAATTTGAAGTGATCGGCAATCTGGATGCAGATGTCTCTTTCGAGCCGGATTATATGCAGTTCGTGATGCAGAAATTCGCCGACGATCCCGAACTCGGCGTTGCTGGAACCCCGTTTACGGAGGAGGGCTATGATTCCACGAAAGACAGTTTCGAAGGTGAAAATTATGTGGCGGGTCCATGCCAGCTTTTTCGACGCCGATGCTTTCAAGAGATCGGCGGGTACGTTCCGAACCCTGCTGGAGGAGTCGATTGGATCGCTGTGATGACGGCGCGGATGAAAGGATGGAAGGTTCAATCCTTTTCTGAGAAGCGTTTTCATCATCATCGAACGATGGGAACCGCTGAGCGTGGGGTTCTGGCGGCACTCTTTTCTTACGGAGAAAAGGACTACTACCTGGGAGGGTCCCCTGTCTGGCAATTATGCCGGGTAGCTTACCGGATCAAGAAAAAGCCGGTCCTGACAGGAGGGCTGGCCCTGCTGTTCGGTTACACCTGGGCAGCCATCCGGCGAGTGAAGCGGCCTGTATCCCCTGAACTTGTCCGGTTTCACCGACGGGAACAGATGAAAAAGCTGGGAACGGTTTTGCGTACGCTCCTTCGGTTCAAAAAGATAGACAACTTTTCCCTGGGGAACGCAAAGCGGGAGACACATTGATGCCTCTGACGACGAGAACCAGTCCGCTCGCCAATGACAGAATCCCTGGCGTATTGACGAATTTCACCAGGTGGCTCGACGCCTACGGCGAGACTTCGCTGGATCACCAAAGCTTTTTTGCCGGGCCGGTCGGGGGCTTTGCCAAGTCGCTCTATTACCGGCGGCCACGCCTCGGGATGGCTGCTGTCGCACCTCTCATTTTCTGCGAGGCGTTCGTTCCCTCTGCGCGCCGGTTTTTCCATCATCCCCTCCGTTTCCCGATTGCCGACGCTCATTATGCCATGGGATTTGCTTTTCTTTATGAGGCAAATGCGCATCCCGCTTGTCTGGAAAGAGCAATTCATTTTTTGGGTGAGCTTGAAAAGACGCGCTGCCCGGATTTTAAAGAGTACTGCTGGGGATATCCTTTCGACTGGGTCACGCGCAGCGGAACAATGAAACGGCAGACTCCTTTGATTACTACGACCCCGTATGCGTATGAGGCGTTCTTTCAGGTTTACCAGCTCGATCCCCAGGACAAATGGAAAGTCATTCTCGCCTCCATCGCGCGGCACGCGACTTCGGATATCAAGGATTTCAGAACATCAGAAACTGCCAGCAGTTGTTCGTACAATCCATTTGACGGTGGCGGAGTCATCAACGCCGCCGCCTATCGAGCCTTTTTGTTGACGAGCGCTTCAAAGCTCTTTTCCAACGACGAATACTGGGGAGTGGCTGAGCGAAACCTTAATTTCGTCCTGGAATCTCAGAATTCAGACGGGTCGTGGTATTACGCCGTCGACGGCGTGCGCGATTTTGTTGACCATTTCCATACCTGTTTTGTCATGAAGGCTCTGGCCAAAGTTCATGCGCTCACTGGCCACGCGGCTTGCTTTGAGGCGCTCTCGCGAGGCGTGAGGTATTATCTGGGAAACCTCTTTGACCCGGAAGGGCTGCCCCGACCTTTTTCCAAGGCGCCGCGACTCACGGTTTACAAACGTGAACTGTATGATTGCGCCGAATGCGTCAACCTCTGTCTCCTGCTAAGAGGACGATTTCCTCAGCTGAACGAGACTCTGGAAACAGTGATCGCGGGAATTTTGCAAGATTGGATCAAGCCGGACGGCTCGTTTCGTTCTCGCCGGCTGCATCTGAGCTGGGATAATGTGCCGATGCACCGTTGGGCGCAGGCCCAGATGTTTCGTAGTCTGGCCTACTACCTTCGCGAGGCAAAGCACCAAGCCAATTCGGAAGCTAACCAGGATAACTAGCATGTGCGGAATCTGCGGTCAGTTTAATCTCCTGAGAGAGGAACCGGTCGAACCGGAAATGATCCGTCGAGCGGCCCGGTCGATTACCCATCGCGGCCCTGACGACGAGGGTTACTTCATGGCCGGTCCCCTGGGTCTGGGCTTCCGGAGGTTGTCCATTATTGATCTCGCGGGAGGTCATCAGCCGATGTCTGATCCGGACGAGAAGGTGTGGATTGTTTTCAACGGAGAGATCTACAATTACAGGGAGCTGCGCGCTGATCTGGAAAACAGCGGGCGTCGATTTCGTACCAACTCGGACACCGAGGTCATTGTGCACGGCTATAGGGAGTGGGGCACGGGGGTTTTTAATCGCTTGAACGGCATGTTTGGTTTGGCCATATGGGATGTCGAGAATCGGCGTTTGGTCGTGGCTCGGGATGCGATGGGGATCAAATTGGTCTACTATCGGCTGGCAGATGGCCGGCTTACTTTCGGGTCGGAAATTCGCGCTATTCTGGCGGCGGAAAATTACGAGCCAAGGGTTGATCCGAGGGCCCTGGGCTTGTTTCTGCGATACCGCTATACACCCTCGCCGTTCACGATTTTCGAAGGAATCCGCAAACTGGCACCTGGCACCATGCTGGTCGCGGAAAAAGGTAGATGCCGGGAGGAGCGGTGGTACAACTATCAACCGGTTCCTTTTGCTAACCCCAAAAAGGAGCTGGAGGCCGAAATTGATTTGCTCCAACTGTACGAGGCTGCTGTCGGGCGACATCTCATCAGCGATGTCCCAGTAGGCATTCTATTGAGCGGGGGACTCGATTCGGGATTGCTCCTGGCGCTGATGAATCAGCATGACAGGGGTTGGCCCGCGTATACTGTCGGATACGGAGAGACTTTTGAAGATGACGAATTGGCCGATGCGGCTGAGACCGCCTCGCTTTTGGGGGCTCGCCATATTCCGGTAAGGCTTAATCGGGATGAATTTGAAAGGTCCCTGCCCAAAATTGTGGACTGTCTGGAAGAGCCGATCGCCTCTTCGTCCATCGTTCCGATGTATTTTGTCTGCGAGCGTGCCCGTCAGGACGTAAAGGTCGCCTTGATCGGTCAGGGGCCTGACGAAGTTTTTGGAGGGTACAAGCGACATCTGGGTGTGCACTACGGCAAATTTTGGCGTGGGTTGCCGGCTGGAGTCACCGAGTTGGTTGGATCCGCTGTCAATCGTTTACCGCGGAACGAAGCACTGAAGCGCGGCATCTACTCACTCAGAGTCGAGGACCGGTTGCAGCGGTATCAGCACGTTTTTTGTCTCGCTCCTTCACAACAAATCGATGGCCTGTTCCGGGATAATCTACTCCCGCGCGGACGAAACCATGAATCCGTTGACGCCTGGCGCGAATTGCTGCCGCAGATGGAGCACACCGACGAATTGGGCGGCTTTCAAATGCTTGAAATCCGGTCCTCACTTCCGGACGAATTGTTGATGTTCGCGGACAAGGTCTCGATGGCTCACAGTTTGGAAGTTCGCGTCCCCTACCTGGATCGAACGGTTGTGGAGTACGCTCAGCGACTGGAAGGCAGGTTCAAAATTCGAAATGGTAAAGGCAAATGGTTGCATCGGAAGGTCTGCCGGCGCTTTCTCCCTCCGCCCATGCTGAAGCGCAAGAAGCGGGGTTTTGGTGTTAATGTGGTAGACGAATGGTTCCAGTCCTCGTTGCGAGGTGTGCTCCCGGAGATGCTCCTGGATGAAAACTCCCTGATGTTTGAGTTGCTCAAGCCTGAGTCCGCGCGCAAGCTCCTGCAGGACCATCGATCAGGCCAGCATGACAATCACAAACTCCTGTTCAGTCTTGTTATGTTCGAGCACTGGCTCCGCGGGATTCGTTCGGGTCAAGAACACGTTGCGCAATTTCCACTCAATTCGTCAACGGTACGGTCGATGGGTTAGTTGGATTTCCTTTAATGCAATAAAATGGATTTTATGAATGTTTATCTCGAAGAATACAGCGCAAACGAGGCTGTGCAAAAATACGTGAGCGATAGCGCGGGTTCGGGCATCGCGCATCTGCTGCAACACGTTTACGGCCGTCTTTATGAGGAGCAGATCGACAAGATCGTCGCGCAGAGCGGGAAGAATGTCGCGTTTCGCGTCCTGGAGTATGGCTGCGGCGGCGGCATGAATCTGATCTGGATCGTCAAACGCCTGCTGGATCGCCAGCTGAAACTTGATTTTGCCTGTGGAACAGACTTCTCCGCGAAGATGGTCGAAGCGGCCAAGAAAGAGGCTTCCTCCTGCCTGCCGCGCAATGTGAGCGACAAAGTGTCGTTCCATACCGTCGCCAATGAAAATCTGGATCGCGACCTGCCCAAGGAGCTCGGTCGGTCACTGGCAGATTTGCAGAACTCGTTCCACCTCATTGTGGGCGTGAATACCTTCCGCTACTGTTTCCGGCTGGCTAGCCAAGCTAAATCGGCGGGGGACATCTTCTCTCTGCTCCGCCCTGGCGGCTGTTCCATCATGATCGACATGAACCGGTCGTTTCCACTTTTTCGGAGCAAGCTGCGCCCCAGGTTCGACACGCCGAAAGACCAGCGCTATCTGCCGAGTCTGAATGAGTATGACGCCGTCTTCCGCCAGGCAGGATTTGAGATTGAAACGAAAACGAACTTTTGCTGGGTTCCGCACTCCGCGGGTCCGGGTATGGTCACCGCCTTGAGGACCCTGGCTCCGGTGCTCCAGACGCTGTTCCATCCTTTTGCGATGAGGTCACTCATCGTTGCCCGAAAGCCCCTCTGAACCACTAAAGGCCTGTTGTTGTGCAGGCGAGTGGTTCTCCGACGGGGGTCCAGATATGAATTGGAAAACCTTCTGAGTGTCTTATCATGCTGTCCAATGAGCGACAGCATGATGAGACGGGCGATAGTCATCAGCACGGCAGGCAAAGCTGAAGCGAGGTTGGCGTGTTTTCTAAATCTTCTCGGAATTGAGTGGGAGGCTCTCACAGCGGCGGCCCTTCTCAGCAGGCATGGGGACGAAATCCTGGCCGGCACGGAAATTCAAGCCGGCCTGATCCTCTGCGGAGAGGGTTTACGGCTGTTAAGGTCGGAACTGAACAAAAGCGAGATCCCGGCTCCAGCCATTGGCGGAGCGTTTGCAGGGACTTTGTTCCACAGCTTCGATCAAAGCCCCGATTCGCTGCGTGACTTGGCAGCTTTCATCGAGGGATCCAGGATTGCGGCGCCCAGCCGCTCATTGGAATATTCTCGATACCGCGTCAGCGACAGGTATTCAGACATGTGCGGGGCGCTATCTGGCCTGAGTTTTGTCTCCACTGCACCGGGCGTGGACTGCGGTATCGAGTTTGAATTGCGCGATCGGGCCGCCGAAACCGTGATTAGCGTGGATGATGCGAGCCTTCTAACTCTCATTTGCCAGGGATCTTGCGAATTATTCGTTGCTTCTGGTCCGGAAATTCTCGACCTTCGACAGCCCGCCTCAAAGAATATCGATTTTCGGGCCTGCTTCTCCAGGGTCGTGCCGATCCTGATAGCGCTTCGGCATCTCTTTCGAGACGCATGCTGGACGCCGGAAGCACATTACGCAAATATCATAATTGATGATCCACCGCTCCGGCAGAGGTACGGACACCTTGAGCTAGGAGAACTGGCAGCCCTTGTGGACCGAACGGGATGCGCCTGCACGATCGCTATGATTCCATGGAACTACCGCCGCTCTGACCGGCGCGCGGTCAGCGTTATGGCCAGCCGCCAGTCGGGCCTTGGGGTATGTGTTCATGGCTGCAATCATACGGGCGCGGAGTTCGGCTGCCAAAACCGGAAAAGGCTGACAGAGATGCTGCTCTCCGCCCGGCGCCGGATGGACGCGCACGAGCAAATTACCGGTCTAGCTTACCAACCGGTGATGGTATTTCCGCAAGGGGTGTTTTCGATCGAGGCCATGAGTTGCCTTAGGGCGGAAGGCTACCTCGCAGCTGCGAACACGGAAGTCGCAGATTGCTGGGGCCAAGGGCATGTAAGTTTATACGATCTCCTCGAACCAGCCGTTCTGTCTTACGACGGGGCGCCGTTGTTTACCCGCCGAAGGCCGGAAGATGGCGCGGTGAATTTCGCGGTTGATTCTTTCCTTGGTAAACCT
>JAFAKL010000181.1 GCA_019235445.1 Verrucomicrobiota bacterium
TCCTAGGGACCGCCCGCCCAGCAAGGGCGCCGCACCCGGTGCACTGGCTAGGACGCTTTGGCGGCTGCGGAGGTTTCTTCATGGTTCGTGTTGCCGAAGGCTCCAAGCACCCATAGTCCCGGTAAATCCTTTCCGCAAATATGTAGCTTCGGTTTCCAATCGATTTCGAACGGAATAACGGCTCCGCTGGTCCCGCCTGGATTGTCGAGCCGGAGGTAATAATTGCTCGAAATCCAATAGTCGTTGAAAGCAAAAGCGCCGATTCTGAAGGATAATGTTTTGGTGGCGTTCCACTGTAAGTCCGTCCCCCATTGACTCACCGGCCAGGTGAACATGCTATAACCCGCCACGTTTCCGGTGATCCCTGACGTGAACGTCAGGTTTTCAAACGGGAAAGCGTAAAAGCCTCCGAATTCCTGACTCATATTCATCAAACCCAGTTTCAATTCCAACAAATCGTTAAAAAGCGTCTGTTTGAACCACAGGTCGGTAATCCGCCAGGTTTGTCCCCGTCCGTACACTTCCTGAATAAGTTGAAGTGTATTAGGATTGACCTGTGCGCTCAAATTGTCACCAGTACGCTTGGTAAAATAGGCTTGGAAACTGCCTCCTTCCCACCCGATCATTTTTTGGAAGTCCAGGTCGATGCCAAAAAGAGCTTGATCCGTATAAGCCCAGGACTGACCAAACCCTTTCGCATAACCGCTGAAATTGTCCTTACCTCCACTGATATTCCCGGCCATCTCACTGAAATAATCGAGGTTAAAATCGACACCCCAGTTGTGGAGGAGGGTTCGCAACCCCCACCAGTCGCCGGTAACGTATCTATCCCAATACTGCTTTCCTTCTTCCGGGGTCAAATGCATTGCGGGATCAAAGGGGACAGCGGGCGAAGGAGGCATCGGTGCTGTTGGGGGCGCTGCTGTTGGGGGCGGTCGAGGAGAGGGAGGATTGGTTTCACTGGGATCCTCAGCCGCAAAAGCGGGGAGGGAACACAGACACAATAATCCAATCGCGACGGGAACAGCTTTGGAGAGCATCGAGGCGAGTGAATTCCTTTTCGTCGCGGCATCCAAAGACCACGAACGCAACAGTCTCGGGGTATTCTTCATAGAGTAACGTCGCTTCGCGGTCGTTCGGAGGATCCAATGACTTCTAACGCTTGCGGTGAAGGTCCTTTCTGTGAAGATCGTAGTAAAGACGGCATGTTGGTGTCAATGAAGACGGCATGTTGGTGTCAACATAGATCGATACATTTGGATTGTGGCGTACGTTGCAACCAGCTAAAGGATACCAACTATTTTGGTTCCTGTTATGCACCGGTGAGCGGGTCGATAGGCTTGCCGCGTCCCACGAGCACTACGGTCCACCAGTTCAGGGTCGAACCCGGCACAAACGGTTCCCCTACGCGCTACATCTATTCCGTTTCGACCTTGAGCTGGTTACGCTCCGAGCTAAAGAGGTTAGGGTCTCTTGCGCTTGATTCCTGTTCGCTCGTGACCTCGCTCTCAGGTCTCAAACGCAAAACCTCCTGCTGCCATCCCCTGAATCAAACGGGAAGAGATACACGACAAGCTGAGCCTTCTTGAGAACGCGAGGGGGCGCTGGCGCGCCCCTCGCGTTATTGTTGCCAGACTGCTAATCAAACGGCTCTTGTTGAACTTAGTTTGGCGAAAGGATTTGCTTAAGCGACCTTTCCATATAGTCTAGACGCTTGGCGCACCGTTCAAGGCACTCGTGCTGGTTGGTGCTGGCTTCTCCCCAGATGTGCAAAATATGTCCCCCGTATCAAAGCTGGAAGCTTGTGCTTTGGCCTCGCTTGGCAGGGGATGGGCCGTCCCTCGCATCTGCCCTGAATAGTTGTCGCCAGTGAACAATGGCTAAGCACCGATGAGAAAATAGGCATGAAAAGAATCACTTACCGTACCGCTTTGCTCCCCCTCCTGGCTGGTATTGCGTGGATAGGGGTGGCCCATGCGGACACCAAAAATATGCGCATAGCGTTTTCGAACAACTATGCGGGCAATTCATGGCGTCAGGCCATGTTGAAGAGTTATGACATCGTCACCAAGAAAGCCGTCGCCGACGGGGTAGTTGCCGCCGCTGACGTCTTCACCACCGCTGACAAAGAAGTGCCAACCCAGGCTGCCCAAATTCAGAACCTGATTCTCCAGGGTTACAACGCGATTGTTATTAACGCGTCCTCGCCAGATGCGTTAAACGGTGCGATCAAACAGGCCACAGATGCTGGGATTGTCGTCGTGTCGTTCGACGGAATTGTCACCGAGCCGTCTGCCTGGCGAGTGGTCGTTGATTTTAAGGATTACGGCGAGCAGGAGGTTGCCCATCTGGCTGGTTGGCTGCCAAAAGGCGGGAACCTGTTGGAGATCCGCGGTCTGGCCGGAACTTCGATCGATGATGCGATCCATGCCGGGATCCAGCAAGGGGTCAGCAAACATCCGGAATTTAAGATTGCGAACAGTGTTGAGGGCGACTGGGACCAGACGACAGCGCAGAAGGCGGTAGCGACTGTACTCCCTTCCCTGCCAGAAATCGTGGGAGTGGTTGACCAGGGCGGCGATGGATACGGTGCTGCACAGGCCTTTGCCGCAGCGGGCCGCAAGGAGCCGATCATCATCATGGGAAATCGCCAGGATGAACTTGCCTGGTGGAAGGAGCAGAAAGAGAAAAACGGATACACCACCTGGTCTGCGTCGATCGCGCCGGGCGTTTCCACGCTGGCATTCTGGGTCGCACAGCAGATTCTGGACGGCCGAAAGGATATTCCGCACGATTTACTGGTGCCGTATCTAGCCTTTACCCAGGACGATTTTGAGGCGGCGCTCCCCAGCATTCCTGTGGGTGGTGTCGCAAGCCACGAATACACTCAGGAAGATGCCCAGAAAGCGATAGAAGCCAACATGAAGAAGTAGGGCAGTTCAGGGGGCAGAGCAACCAGCGCATTGAACGCGATCGCCCTGAGAGCCCGATTGAGGTTCCGCGGGTCATGTCCGAGCCTTCCGTGAACGTTGTCAGGTTGG
>JAFAKL010000090.1 GCA_019235445.1 Verrucomicrobiota bacterium
TCCTCGCCCCACCTTGATTATTGCTCCGCCCGGAGCCAGACTTCGACGCGCCGATTTTGTTCTCTACCGTTTTCGCTCTCGTTGGAAGCGATGGGCAAAGCTTTTCCATATCCGGTCACCAGCGATGGCACGAGCCCATGGCTTTGCAATTGCGTCGCAACCGCCTGGGCGCGCCTTTTCGAAATTCTCAGGTTCGGACGGTTGCCGCCAAAGTTGTCGGAAAAGCCGAAGAGGAGGACACGCCGACCTTGATAGGCCGGATTATGAAGCAGATCGACCAGACGCTTCAAATCCGCCTGTGCTCTATCGTCCAATTGAGTGCTTCCACTACGAAAATGGAAGATAATATTCAGTTTGGCAGCGCCGCGGACGTCATCCCCATACCCGGCCGGTGCGTCCGGAGGCACAGCGGGATTTACCAACTCGATTGTCTGGCTACTGAATTCCAGCCTTCCGCTGGGGTTCGAGCCGGCTTTTTTCGTCTCCAGGACCAGAGCATTAGCGAATCTGTCGACATTTTTGTCCACGACGAAGACCGATACGGCATCGTTCAAGGCCTTCTGGAAAGCTTCCGGAGCGGCTTCGCCGTGCACGCAACTTGGGAGGAGTTTGTCTTTGGCAAATTCTTCCATCGACCATTGGTGATACCCATCAAATTTTGACTTGTCCACGTCGGTCCGCGCAGGAATAGAACCTTTCAGGGAATTGAATGCCACCTGAGCTTCCTTGCTGCCAATGCTCTTCAGCCAGGCGATGGCAGTTTCTTTGTGCGGCGCTCCCTTCGCCAGCGTGAACCCGTCCGCGACGATCAGAAAAGCGCCGCCGGTACCTGGGTGATTGACCCACCCGAAGTCCACGTCTTCTTTCCAATGGGCTTTGATAAACTCACCATCCGTCCAGTCTCCCATAGAGTTGAAGGCAACCTTCCCATCCATCAATTCCTTCACGGCCTGATCCCATGTGAGGCTTGCGTGGTCAGGGTTGATGTATTCCTGCATCCTGGCGAAATAGTTCATGGCCTGCTTCACCTTGGGATCATCCCAGCTCATCTTACCGGTGAACAGGTCCACCCATCCTTGTGGGCCGACCACGCCGAGAAGAGTATTCTCAAACAGTTGCGAGGAAGCCCAAATGCCCGAATCCCCTACGCCTATCGCCGGAATGGCCGCCGCTTTCAGCTTCTCGCAGATGGCAAAGAATTCGTCAAAGGTCATATTCTCGCTGACCTTGATGCCATTCTGATCCAGGAGTTTTTTGTTGTACCAAAGAACGTTTCCGTGATGGACGCCCGTTAAAACCGCGTAAGCGTTTCCACCTTGAGAAACCAGGTTCACGAGAGCTTTCGGAAATGCCTTTCCCCACTCGTCGCTTTGATAAAGCGGGGTAATCGGCTCGCAATAACCAGGTTCGACATACTGGCCTAGCAGCTCCCAGCCGGGATGACTTTGCCACGTATCCGGCGGATTATTGACGGCCAATCGCGTTTGCAGGACGGGCCGGGCTCCCGAACCGCTTCCGCCCGCAACGGTCGCATTAATAATCCCCACCCCCGGATATTGTTTCTTGTAAACGTCAAACAAGGCATTGAGCGCAGCGGCTTCGCCTCCGGAAGTCCACCATGAAAAGACTTCCATTTTTGGTTGCGCGAACTCAAGGAAGCGTCGGACCCATTTGTTTTTCGTCTCCACAGGGGCATAAAGGTACAACCGGCGAGAGAGAGGATATTCTCCGTCCGCGACGGAAAAGGTAGTCGGGAATTGGGATCTCCCAGCAGCGTCCAGAATGGATAACACTTTGCAGTTGCGGGTGAACGAGCTTCCCACAAAACCAATCGCGTTATCATCGTCTGCCACCGCGTCAGAAAGCTTGGCACTACTCTCAAAGCGCGAGGCTCGCGGAGAGATTGGTCGGAGACCCAGGATAATATTTTTGAATGTCTCGGAGGTGCCTGATTTCTCGTCGAGCGCATAGAGATAGATTGGACCTGCCGCACCGCCGACTTGCGACCAATCGGTGATTTT
>JAFAKL010000202.1 GCA_019235445.1 Verrucomicrobiota bacterium
TGGGGTCGGTTTGCTGCCTTGGCAGTCTTAAGCGGTGTGCCGATTACAGTGGTTTTCTTGCTGTGTCAGAAGTTCGTCATCGGCGGTTTGACCTCCGGTGGCGTCAAAGAATAATAAACCCCAGAGGTAAATGCCCATGAGTGAAGGTTCCGTTGAAATCAAGGAGTTGGTAAAGACCTACACAGATGACCGCGGTCGCCCGACGTTCACTGCGGTCAAGAACATCAGCCTTCCTATTCAGGATGGTGAATTTATGGTCCTTGTCGGACCGTCTGGTTGCGGAAAGTCAACCACCCTCCGGATGGTCGCCGGCCTGGAAAAGATCACGAGTGGGACAATCTCGATCGGCGGTCGCGTCGTGAACGAGCTTGAGCCCAAAGATCGCGGGATTGCGATGGTTTTCCAGAACTACGCGCTTTATCCGCACATGTCTATTTTTAACAACATGGCATTCGGTCTTCAACTGGCGAAAAAGAAAAAGGACTTCATTTCCGATACCGTCGGCCGAACTTCGAAAGCGCTTGGGCTCGATCATATGCTGGATCGCAAACCACACGCGCTATCGGGTGGCCAGCGTCAGCGGGTGGCTCTCGGCCGCGCCATTGTGCGTAGCCCAAAAGTCTTCCTTTTTGACGAGCCGTTGTCAAACCTGGATGCCAAAATGCGCGTTCAAATGCGGTCGGAAATCTCCAAACTGCACGCGCAACTCGGCTCCACCATGATCTATGTCACGCACGACCAGGTCGAAGCAATGACCATGGGCGACCGGATTTGCGTAATGCGCGACGGCTTGATCATGCAGGTTGCCGATCCGCTGACCCTTTATCGACAACCGGAAAACCTTTTCGTCGCCGGTTTTATTGGTAGTCCACCCATGAACCTCCTGAAAGGGAAAATTCAGAAGCGCGAAGGCGGACTTGTTTTCGTGGAGAATGCCGAGAAAAACGGCTTGGTCTTCCCCCTCAAAGGCCGCTTGGAACAACTCGCTGGCAAGTACGTTGATAAGGAAGTGGTTTTTGGGATTCGTCCGGAGCACCTGAGCGATGATATCAAGGAGGGTCTCGCCGCCCCGATCACCTCGACGGTCGAAATCGCTGAGCCGATGGGCTCAGAGTCCCTGGTGTACCTTAAAGCAGGGACCGGAAACCTGATCGCCCGCATTCACGGCGAGCATCTCTACCATCTGGGAGAGGAAGTGACCGTTCAACTGAACATGGACAAGGTGAATCTTTTCGATGCAGCGACCGAGAACGTCATTCGATAGATCCGCCTATGCGTCAGATTCTTGACACAGAGCAGTATGTGCAGGTACCGCCAATGATGCTGTCGGATCCATTTTACCGGATCACTTACCTGATCAAAGAGGAGATCCGAAAATACAAATGGATCGAAGGTGAAAACGGTCGCGAATTGACATGGGAGCAGGCGCGAAGTGAATGGACGAAACTGTATCGGGAAAAGTACGAGAGATTCTTACTAGAGACCCTTTCGTTCCCCGAAGAGTAATCCGTAGTTCTATTATCATTCCGTATTCGATTTCGGTCGAACTCCTACGCGACCGAGGGAGTGCTCTCATGCGAACGGCATTGGAGAGCGCCGAGATGGAACAGCATTGAAATTACCACCTTTTTGATCGCTTCGGTTTTGTGAGCCAGGAAGCGCTGGTGTGTCTGAAACTCGGAGTCAGATGCTGATCCCGTTTCAACGGACTCCTTGCCACTCCTTGCGTTTCCTATGGCACCCCTATTTCAATGGCTGCAAAACAGGTCCGCAGGTGTTCTCCTGCACCCGACTTCGTTTCCTGGATCGACGGGAATAGGTACGATTGGGCGCGACGCAAGACACTTTATTGATTTCCTGGTCGAGGCCGGGGTGACCACCTGGCAGGTCTGTCCCCTCGGTCCCACAGGTTTCGGAGATTCACCGTACCAATGCTTTTCCGCGTTCGCCGGCAATCCTTACCTGATCGATCTGGAAACTCTGCTCGAAGAGGGCTTGCTCAGAGAAGATGATCTGGCGGAACTAAGGCGGCTCCCAATCCATCGAGTCGACTACGGAGCTCAATGGATTCTTCGATGGCCAGTCTTAAAAAAGGCATTCCGCAATTTCCTTTCAGACGCGTCTCGAGCCGACAAGAATGCGTTTGTCGCTTTTAAAAAAGAGAGAAAAGAGTGGCTGGAACCTTACACGCGCTTCATCGCCTTGAAGAAAAAATTCGAGGGTCGTTCCTGGCAGGAATGGCCGCAGGAATTGAAATTCTATGGCGAGGCGAGAAAACTGGCAGCAAAGTCAGAGTTAGCAGATGAAATGGAGGCTGAGGCTTGGCGCCAATTCGAGTTCTTCCGCCAATGGCTTTCGCTCAAGCACTACGCCAACTCCCGGGGTATCCAGATATTCGGCGATATTCCAATCTTCGTGGCAATGGATAGCGCGGACGTCTGGACGCATCCCAGACTGTTCGAGATGGACGCCAATCTGAACCCGCGTTATGTCGCGGGTGTTCCTCCAGATTACTTCGCCGCCGACGGCCAACTTTGGGGAAATCCTCTGTACGATTGGAAAAGACATAGGGCGACCAATTATTCCTGGTGGTTGGCACGGCTCCGCGCAAGCTTTGAACTCTACGACATTGTCCGGATCGATCATTTCCGCGGGTTCGATGAATATTGCAGAATCCCCGCCAATGCGATAAATGCGCGAGAGTACAACTGGGCGCCGGGTCCCGGACTTGACTTATTTGAATCGATTAAGCTGGAGTTTCCGGATGCGAGACTGGTGGCTGAAGACCTTGGGATCATTACCGACTCGGTGCGAGAACTGGTCAAAGCCACCGGCGCACCGGGTATGAACGTGTTGCAATTCGGTTTTGAAGGAGCCGCTCAATACCTGCCCCACAACGGCACTCAGAACTCGGTTCTCTATCCCGGGACGCACGATAACGACACCGCCTGGGGCTGGTTCAATAAACAAAAAGAATCGGTCCAGGATTTCTTCCGCCGCTACCTGCGAGTACCGGGTGACGCCGTGCCCTGGGATATGATACGGTCAGGCTACGCGGCGCCATCACGGCTTTTTGTCGTGCCGATGCAAGATCTGCTCAGTCTCGGAAGCGAGGCCCGCATGAATACCCCGGGGCAAGCAGTCGGCAACTGGCAATGGCGCCTCACCAGAAATCAGCTCGACACTCTATGGACCGGAAGCGCAGCCTACCTGCAGGAACTTGGTACCCTTCATGAGCGCTACCCTGGCAGCGGGTAATGTGAAGTCAACTCCTTGACCTCTGCACGAACATTGGCCAGCACATTTTTATCTCCGCCCGAATCCAAGGCAGCGTACATCAGATCGGCGATCGCCATCATCTCTTCCTCTTTCATCCCGCGAGTAGTCACCGCCGGGGTGCCGACCCGGATTCCACCTCCTTTGAAAACCGATTCTGTGTCAAATGGAATCGAGTTCTTGTTCACCGTGATCCCCGCCTGATCGAGAACCTGTTCCGCCTGTTTGCCGTTCATCCCTTTCGGCCGCAGGTCCACCAGCATGAGGTGGTTGTCTGTGCCTCCCGAAACAAGGCGATATCCCTTCATGTGCAAACTGGCGGCCAACGCCTTTGCATTGAGAGTGATCTGCACCTGATACTCTTTAAATCCGGGTTGCAACGCCTCATGGAAGCAGACCGCCTTGGCCGCGATCACATGCATCAACGGTCCGCCTTGTACACCCGGAAACACCAAACTATCAATGGATTTTGCGTGTTCCGGCTTGCACATCACTACACCGCCTCGAGGGCCACGCAGACTTTTATGGGTCGTCGTGGTGACAAAATCGGCGATCCCAACAGGGCTCGCATGGATGCCGGCCGCCACCAGACCTGCGATGTGAGCAATATCGACGAAAAGGTAGGCACCCACCAGATCGGCAATTTCTCGCATTTTCTTGAAATCAATGACCCGTGGATATGCGGAGGCGCCGGCGGTGATCATCCTCGGACGATGCTGCTCAGCCATCGTCGCGAGAAGGTCGTAGTCAATTTGCTCGGTTTCCCGGCTCACCCCATAGTGGATGACCTCGTACAATCGCCCTGAGAAATTGGCCTTGTTTCCGTGAGTCAGGTGCCCGCCATGGGAAAGATCCATGGTGAGGATGCGATCTCCAGGTTGCAGCACGCTGAAGTAAACCGCCATATTTGCCTGGCTCCCGCTGTGAGGCTGCACATTGACGTGTTCCGCTCCGAAAAGCTTTTTCGCCCGGTCGATCGCCAGCTGTTCCGCTACGTCCACGAACTCGCAACCCCCGTACCAACGGCGCCCGGGATAACCTTCCGCGTACTTGTTCGTCAAAACCGAACCTTGGGCTTCCATGACAGCTCTGCTGGTAAAGTTTTCAGAAGCAATCAACTCGATATTCTCAAGCTGCCGTTTTCGTTCATTCTGGATCGCCTGAAAGATAGCGGGATCGATTTGCTCTAAGCTGAGGTTTCCAGTCTGATTCATTACCAGGGAATCCGAATTAAGTTTGCCGTCGAGTGCGCCGCTGTCGATAAACTTCAAAATACCAGGGAGAGCGCGACGAATGATATCTCGGGTCGCTTCATACGCTTCGCGGTTCAATCCTATTGGGTCAGAGACATCCAACGATGGGGCGTGCTCTTCGAACTCTCGAAGAAGAAAGGTCTTTTCGGCTGCTTCCGGAAACAGATAATGAATCGATTCCATATGGCTTCGGGTCATCGCAATGATGCAAGAAGCTCCGGCAACCAACTCTTCCGAGAGGGGTAAACTCCGCAATTTGGAGATGTCGATCCGAAGTTCAGCCAGCACGTCAACCGCATGGGGGCTGGGAGGTTGACCAGGGATGGTGCTGACGCCCGCGGATCGCACCCGGATATCAGGACGGTTGGCCACCATATGACGAAACAACCCCTCCGCCATAGGACTTCGGCAGACGTTACCCGTGCAGACAAACAAAATATTCTTGAGCGTCATTAAAAACAGGGAAAGGTGACATGATCAACTTGGCAGATCAAGAAGCGTCCGCAGAAGTTACCGGGGTCAGGGCCCCACCTCGTCCTCGTCCTCGATTGACGCCGCAGCCCCAGGTGCTCCACTCGCCGCCAACTGGCGCGCCGGCCACAAGATCATTCTTTCTTGAGCGGTCGGGTTTCTCAAGATAGCTTGAGAGATTGAACCCGGTTTCCGCTTCCGAGCATATTCAGGCCCTGTATCGACTCCTGCTGATCCGAACCGGACAGCGAATCCAGGCTGAGCAAGCATTGCGAAGGACCTTGACTGAGTCACCGCATCGCGCGCCGGGCAAAACGGATCTGGTGGAATATTATCGCGCCGCCTTGAAAATGGCTGCGGACGAACCCGAATCGCCCAGAACAGATCTCGCCGGGTGGCCGCTCGCGCTTCACTGTCTGCCAGAGCCACAGCGTTCCGCGATTACTCTCTTTTATCTTGAAGTTTTCAGTCCCCGCGTTCTAGCCGAGATCCTCGGCCTCGACATTGCAGAGCTGGCTCGGATCATTGGCATGGCGAGAAAATCCCTCGCAATTCAGCACATGAAATCAACCACCCCTGACTCGGCCTAGTATGGGGCAAGCGCTTCTCCCTCTACTCAGACCCGCTTACGAGAGCACACCGGAGCTCGTAGCAGTGGCATCACAAATACGAACCGAGAACGGTTCTTCCGATACCCTCCGGCAGCAAATCGAGTTTGATGACCAGGTTGCTCGAGAACTCTTGTCCTTGAAATTGCCCGATTCGCAGGCGCGTACATTTGAGAACCTGCTCTCCCAACCGGGTCCGGATGCGAATTCAAACTTTTACGAGGGCGACCAGAGCGAAATGCTTAAATCGGACGAAAAACGTGAAAAACTGTTGCCTGATGCCCGACCGGGAGAAAAGGATGTCGAGGAGGAGGAGGACGCAGAGGATTCAATCGGAAAGGCGCGGCCACGCACCATTTTGCTCGCAGTGGGTGTCGGCTTGGTGGCCACGATTTCCATGGTGATTTTTCTGATCTCCGATCGGCTCAATTCCTTCGAAGGTGCCGACCGGTTAAGCGAGTTACTTGAATCCGCCAATACTTTGACTGGAGATGAATTTGAGGCGGTAGAAACGAAGGCCGGCGATCTGCAGGACTGGTTCTTCTTAAAACACGGCTTGGAGCACTATGCAGTCCCCAAACAATTTGCCAACATCAAGACGATCGGATGCCGCGTCTTCAACTTCAACGGGACCCCCGTTGCGCAGATCATGGCTGTCACCGACAAAGAAATCCTTTTCTACATGTTTCCATCCAGCGATCTCGGGGTCAAAATCGGGAAAGGGAAATGGGAAATCGTCGAGGAGGAGCAATGGGTCGGAGGTGTCACCCGCGTTAGCGATACCTGTTTCTTGGTCGCCTTTAAAGGGAACAAGGACGAAATGAAGGAGTTCCTCTCTAAAGTGGGCCGCTAACCCGCCTGCTTGGAGCGCCGCCGCTTTTTCTGGCGCGACACGTATCTCCGCTTGGATTCACGTCTAAAGGAAATTACAATGTTTGAATGGTCGAAGTTCTGGTCATCTTCGGCTTGGTAGGATGGCTCTTCCTGACTTTTCTGGAATCGCTGAGCAGATTGCCTTTTTTTCCCGCGATTGCGATAGCAACGGTAATCTGCCCTGTTCTGAGCAGGCGGGATTATTTGAACTTGAGCCGAGCTTGGCGACTGCGCGGGATTTCCTCCAAACGTGATCCGATCCCGCCTGAGCGATTTTATTGGCTTGGCCAAAAACCCAGGCTCCGGCGAGTTATCTGTTTCTCCGGTATCCTCACTTCGCTCGCTTGGGGCAACGTGGTGATCCTCCCGGCCTCGTGTGACGTTAACCCGGCTTCGATCGCCGGTTGGCTGAACGCGCTCGTCGGCATCTTGACCCTGAGCCGGGTAATGAGCGCCGCAACCCTGTTTTTCACTGCCTCGCAGTGGTTCGATTCGATGAGCCCAAGATTTGTCGGTCTTCTGCGACGCGCAATGTACAAGCTTTCCGATAACTACGAATATCTCGGAACGAAAAGGCCTGATCCCGAGAAGGAAGAAGTCTATTAAACCCTGATCTGCCTGCGTTCTTATCTCAGCGCCAACGGCGAGGTTGAAACCTGAGACAATACTTCTTTTCTCCGGCGCGAGCATTGCTGGGCCGAAGGTCTTCGGGCTAAAGAACTAAATCGTCGACAAGGGCCCAATTTACGATATCTTCCCCTCCCTCATTTCTATGCACTGGAAGGGTGGCTGAGTTGGTCGAAGGCACCTGACTCGAAATCAGGCGTACGGGTAACCGTACCGTGGGTTCGAATCCCACCCCTTCCGCCACAGAATCAGCCACTTACGTGATCGTGCATAACACAGCGCCAAAAAGGTAAGATAATTTTAGTGCAGTTATTCTGCAGTTATTTTTCGCTCCACGCCCAAGGGAGCCATTTTTCCTTCGTACCTGTCACGCGACGGACCTCCCGGCGAATCTGAGAGCCCTTGGTGTTATGTACTGGTCGAATACCCTGTCGGGCCGGGGCAAAAATCCCCAGTGCAAACCGCGCTGGTCGCGCCCAAGCCGGACGCCGAAAACGGAAATACCGTGGCTGTGCCGTATCTTTCCATGGCCCCATAGATGGGACCACCAATCGTTAAGGAAAACCGGGGAGCGGGCTGCAACCGAAATGCAAAATGGATGTCCGCGCTGCTAATCAAGTTCGCCGGAAGCGATCGGCGGAGTCCGATCCCCGTTCGCCCGATGCCGGCGGGCAAAGCTCCTACTCTTGGCCCGATTCCCGCAAATATTCATCGCGCACCATTGCCGTTTTCCGGGCCGCGATTCGTCCACGAACAACGTTCGACAAGTCGAGTCAGCACAAAGCTTGATCCGAACTGGAGGGGTCCGCGTAAGTAGATCGATCGCATCTCTCGCAATTACGGCGAGCACTGGGGATAATGTCCGCTCTTTCTTCCAATTCGCAGACCGTCCGTCCGCACTGAGCTGGGGCACTAACGTAGTCCGAGAAGCCCAGTTGTTGATCGTCGCAATATCTTCTGTCCGCGGTTTCTGAAATTCGCGCACGGCACAGGCGCTCCGATAGATCGCTTCTCGGAGGAGACACACCAAGACGAGTTCCTGCGAAAAAATTTTGGGTAAGACCGCCAAAAACCCACCGTCCACACACCAGCGAGCCAGACTTTTCGAATCCGGAAGCCGCTCCAGGGGCTCCGCGGTTCCTCGATCACCCAAAGTGGCGACTAACGCGATGCAGGGTCTGCGATTTCCGAGCCGGAACTGCATTGCCCGTGGCCGGCTTGGCTCAATTTTCGGTTCATTCATCCAAACCAGTATAACCGGTTGACAAGAAAAGGCGAATGAACTAACCAGTATAACAGGTTATACCAAATGAGTGCATCACCAACTACCCCTGACCTCCTTCTCCAAAGTTTCACGTCCGGTTCCCGAACTCTCAACCACGCTGAAACCGTTGCGGCGGGGATCCGCTTCCACTATCTCCACCAGGGCACTGGTTTCCCTGTCATCCTACTCTCGGGCTTTCCGCAAAGCTCGTACGCTTGGCGCAAAGTGATGCCCGACTTAGCTACGGGTTATCGCGTGTTGGCGGTTGATCTGCCCGGCCAGGGCGACTCCGATCGTCCCTCCGACGGCTATGACACATTGACCGTCGCCAAACGACTCGACGCCTTTTTCTCGAAAATCGGGTTTGCCCGCTTTCATCTAGTTGGACATGATATCGGCGCGTGGGTCGCTTTCGCTTACGCCGCCACCTTCAACTCAAAAATTGAGACGCTTACTCTAATCGATGCTGACATCCCAGGAATAAGCCTTCGACCGGAGATCCACCTACAACAGGCGCGTAACCGATGGCATTTTCTTTTCCAGCAAATCCCGGAGTTAGCCGAAACCGTGATTGCTGGCCGTGAGGAAGCCTATATCACCTGGTTCTTCCGAAACAAAGCCGCCAGACCGGACGTCTTCAGCGATGATGACATCAAGGAGTATACTCGCGTCTATTCTGCCCCGGGTGCGATGGCTGCCAGCTTCAGGTTCTACCAAGCAATTCCGGAATCAATGGAACAGAATCGACTACTAGCGGCAAAGCAGTTTTCTTTCCCGGTTTTGGCGATCGGCGGCGAACGCGGATCAACGCCTGATATCGGCCAAGACATTTTGCCGATCGCGTCACACGCTCAAGGCCTGGTTTTCGGGCATGTGGCCATTACGTGGCTGAAGAACAGCCGGAACGATTGGTGAATGAGCTGCGGGCGTTCTTTAAGACTGAGCGACATAGCTAGATGAAATGGCTATCTTGGATGGCTATGCAGGTCAGTGTGGCAGAAGCTAAGAACAAGCTGCCAGAGCTGATTAAAGCGGTCGAGGAAGGCAAACAAGTAACCATTGCCCGGCGTGGCGTGCCGGTCGTGGACATGTTCCGACCAAAGCTCGTGAAAACCTTGAGCCAAAGTTGGGAACCGGTAGAGGTAAGATCAAGGTCAATGATCCTGATTGGTGGAAACCAAAGTCGCTCACAGGCTTCGTCTCGGTCAGGTTTCAAAGAACGCACGAAACTCTGCCAGGACCAGTTCCGGAGATTCCTCCGGTAGCAAGTGACCGCATGGCATTGCCTTGCCGGTAACCTGATTTGATTGCCGCATGTTCTCCATTGATCGGAATCGGGTCGCTTGCTTATAAACGAGGTCAACCAACTCGGACCGATCCGCGCAAGTACCACGTAGGTGATTAAACGCAGACCGGTTCTCCTACCAACATCAACTATTGGAGAACCCATTAGAACAGGCGAAAGCCTACGTAGATAATCTTCGAGCCGCAGTTGTAACCATTCGGAGGA
>JAFAKL010000352.1 GCA_019235445.1 Verrucomicrobiota bacterium
TCGCCCCCGTCCTTGGGCAGGCGCTTAAGCCCCGCCCGCTAATCAAACCGAAGACGCTGACGATCTCGATCTTTGATCGCGCCCGGCATTGGGCAGACGCTTAAGGGCGCGCCTCGCATACCGGACTAATTGCCGTCGCGATCCAGATTCCCGCATCTGGGCCGTCGGATGTTTCTGCCTTTCAAGATCTTCTGCTCGTTCCTGGCCTCCACACGCAGTCGCGCTTCAATTTGCAACAAAAGGTCGAACACGCTAGGATCTGATCGCTCGCCGTTCATTTCTGGGCTTTCCGGCAAAAGACCGGAAGAGGCGTCGTCACCTGGATCAGCTTTCATCCGCTGAGAAACAATAGCTGACAAGTTAGGGTCCGCATTCAGGGAAAGCCCTGAAAGCTCGGTCAGTGCGAATGGCATTGAGCATCCACCGTGATCGGCGCACTGCCGATGCGTCGCGAAGAAATGCATCAGCAAAAGCAGCTGAGCCGGGACCTCCACGAGGCCGGTGTCCTGTCCCCCTAGAGAAGAGGCATATCGTTGCGATACTTCCCTATCAAGCGCCCGATTGTCGCCACGCTCCCCCGACCGCCGACCCCTTTCTCCCCCGCCCCTCGAACGGCGATCCGCCGACACGCCGATCCGGCGATCGTTTCTCCCCCGACCGCCGACACATTTCCTCTGTACGGCGGGCGCAGGCTGGTATATGAGCGCTAAATAAATGAAAGATCTCCATGAACCAACCTGATCAAGGAAGGGAAGGGGCGACGCCGCCGCGGTTGCCCGACGATCACAGGGCCCGCACCCTTAATATGAATTTGAATCCCTCCTTAATTGGCTGGGGTGGCGCCGCCTTCTTGCTGGCGATCTTGCTCCTCGCCGGTCTTTGGACCTCCTATTATACGGTGGGCGCTGAGTCGGAGGGCGTGGTTTTGCGTTTCGGAAAATTTCTGAAGACCGTCGAGCCAGGGCTGCATTTCAAGCTGCCCTTTGGAATCGATGGGGTGACTGTGCTGCCGACCCGGCGCCAGTTAAAGCTTGAGTTCGGCTTCACCACGCCGGGCTATCTGACGAATCCGGTTCAGAGCAGCGAGGATCCGGACGAAGAAAAATCCATGGTTACGGGCGACTTGAACGCTGCTTTGGTCGAGTGGGTGGTACAATATCGGATCGAAGACCCACGCCAGTATTTATTTGATGTCCGCAATCCGGCGGAAACCCTCCGCGACTTGTCTGAGGCGGCGATGCGCGAGGTAATCGGCGACCGGACGGTAGACGAATTGATCACCATTGGCCGGCAGGACATAGAGATCGAGGCGCTGTCCCGGATGCAGGAATTGTCCAAACGCTACCAGCTGGGCATTCGAGTGGATCAGGTGCAGCTTAAAAACGTCAACCCGCCCAGTCAGGTCCAGGCGTCGTTTAACGAGGTGAACAAGGCACAGCAAGATCGCGAAAACGCGATTAATATTGCCAACGGTGAATACAATAAGGTGATACCGAAAGCCAAAGGCCAAGCCGACCAGATGATCCGCGGAGCGGAGGGGTATCGCTTCAAGCGCGTGAATGAGGCCGAGGGTGATGTCGCGGCTTTTACTGCCGTGCTCGAACAATACGTGAAGGCGCCTGAGATCACTCGCACTCGCCTTTACCTTGAGACGATGGGTGAAGTCCTGCCGCAGACCGGGCAAAAGATCATCGTGGACGATTCCATGCGGCAACTGCTTCCAATCCTGCCGCTCTCGGCCAAACAGGGGGGAGCCCTGCCACAATGAGAAAGATTTACCTGCTCCAGGCGGCGGTAATCGCGGTGGTGGTGCTGCTGCTCCTGATATTTTCTGGCGCGTTCTATACGGTGGACCAGACCGAACAGGTGATCATCACGCAGTTTGGACAGCCGGTCGGTGATCCGATCATCAATCCCGGCCTCCATTTCAAGATACCTTTTGTGCAAAACGTGAACACGCTGGACAAGCGTTTCCTGGAATGGGATGGCGCTCCGGTAGCCATCCCCACCAGGGATAAGACCTACATCCACGTTAACACTTTTGCGCGCTGGCGGATCGAGAACCCGAAGCTTTATTTCGTCCGCTTGCGCGATGAACGCAGCGCGCTATCGCGTCTGGAAGACATCCTCGGCAGCGAAACCCGCAACTCCATCGCTAAACACGACCTGATCGAAATCGTTCGCACCGACAAGGATCGCCAGCCCTTGCACGACGAGTCCCTCAAAGGAGGTCCTACCGGCACCATTGGCGTGCTCCCGCCAATCCAGTTCGGCCGGTTGAAGATCGAAGAAGAAATCAAAGCAGCCGCCACGCAAAAACTGTCGGAATTTGGGATAGCTGTCCTGGATTTCCGGATTAAGCGGGTGAATTACAACCCTGACGTGCTCGATCGCATTTACCAACGCATGATCAGCGAGCGCCTCCAGATCGCGCAACGCTTTCGCTCCGAGGGGGAAGGTGAGTCCGCCCGCATTGCAGGCCAGCGCGACCGCGACCTGAACGAAATCCAATCGAACGCTTACCGTCAGGTACAGCAGATTCGGGGCGAATCGGACGCCAAAGCCACGGAGATTTACGCCCGTGCCTACACCCAAAATCCGCAGGCGGCGGAGTTTTACACCTTCCTGAAGACACTGGAGACCTATCGCAAGATCTTCACCAGGGATTCGACTCTGGTGCTTTCCACGGACAGCGACATCTTCGCCTTGCTCAAACATGCTGCGGAGAAATCGAACGGCTCACCTATCCAGGCAGAGGCTCCCGCCAAATAATACCGCAGAGCATAAGATCATTCGCCTGCGCGGTAGCCAAGCATTCGCACTCACCTCGTTTTTAAAGCATCTCGCTCGCCCGGTCCGAGAGTAATCTCCAATCTGTGAACGAGAATATCGAATCGCCGGGCGCGGTTGCTTTTGACAAGTTGTCGAGCCGTTCGGATATTTCGAAAAGTGAGCAATCTGGATCTCAATGACTTACTCGAAGGTTGGCCGTATGAACCGGGGCAGGTAAAAGCGCGAAAGATCATCGGCCGCGACGGCTGCGAAAAAGTCCAACTCAGGATCGATCTTGGCATAATCCAAATGGAGTTGAATGGACGACCGGATGGAATGCGTCCGCACGGGTATGAATCGTTGTTACATTATCATCAAGCCAAATCAGCGATGGTAAAGCCTGGCGATCAGCCATATGCCCTTTCGGAAGCTGACATTGCGGCGTTGCAACAGGAGGGAGCCCAATATTACCACCGCTACCTGAGCCTGTTTCAACTGCGGGATTTTCAAAACGTCGTACGCGATACCGAACGGAACTTGGACATGTTTGATTTCGTGAGCGAACACGCGGCCGATGATGATTCCAAATGGACCCTGGAACAGTTTCGGCCTTACGTGATCATGATGAACACGAGAGCCAAAGCGTCGATGCAATTAAAAGAGGGTAATACGGCAGACGCGGTAAAGTTGATTGAAGCGGGGAAGGCAAAAATCGAGAGCTTCTACCGATCAATCGGCCAGTCGGAATGGATTGAATCGAGCAATGAGCTGGCTTTCTTGAGCGACTGGCTGAAGGAGGTGCGGGACGCCGTGCCGCTGACGCCGTTGGAACTGATGGAGCTGGACCTGAAGCGGGCCATTGCCGATGAAGCGTACGAGCGCGCGGCAGAGTTGCGTGATGCCATTCGTTCCCTTCGGATTTCCAAGAAGTTGCCGGGCGAATCGATCGATCATTAGTGGTCTCGGCAAATGGTAGCTTTTCTTTTGGATGCGGCGGCCGCGGCGCAGGTGCGGTCGCTCCTCTCGACAACATTGAGCGATGCGCATTAAAAACGATCGATGAAAAAGCTGCTCTTGCTGGCCATTCTGCTCTTGTGCGCCGGGATTGGCTGGTTCTGGGTCGGGCGCGCGATGGGTAACAAAAATGGTTACAGCCTGACTCTTCGAGAGGCCAATAAACACAAAATCCTCGGCTGCCACCGGTTCGCCATCGGACCATTTTCGGTCCTCTCCGATGTGAAATGTCCAAACAGAATAATCTTCGTTGTGATCCCATC
>JAFAKL010000419.1 GCA_019235445.1 Verrucomicrobiota bacterium
CCCTGCTGCCAACCGAAGTTTCGCAATTTCCCGAAGGTCTGATGAATCCAGGCTGATGATCCACTTTTTATTCATGGAATCGCTTTTCCATCGCCATTGTAGTCGGCATTGATAGAAGCAGATGAACATGATCAGCGACTCCGCCAATGCACTTAGGATGAATTCCGTTTTGCTTTGCGATGCCACCGAGATAAGGCCAGAGGCGCTCTCGGACCTCCGGGTTCAAGATCGGAACCCGTTCCTTGGTACTAAAGACACAGTGGACGTTTAGACATGCAAAGGTGTTGCCCATGGCAGTGATGGTACTCGCATCTCCTGAACAGTAAAACAGTATTCTTTTATGTTCCTTTATTTCCGCCCGAGATCGAGAAAAGGAGAATGACACATTTGGAGGAAACCTTGATCAACCGTCCCTGCGGAACTAGACGCGTCTTTTTTCTTTTTTCCAGGCACTTCGTGCCAGGCTACCCTCGTTTTAATCCCTCCGGGATGAATGCGCAACGGCGCCTCCCTGCCGCTGCGACAAGTTAACTTAAGGAAAATCAGACAACGAAAGAGCGTATCCTGTCCCGGAGGGACCAAGCGCAAGTAGCCTGTCCCGGAGGGACCAAACGAAAGTAGCCTGGCACGAAGTGCCTGGAAACAAGAGAAAAGTGGACCCGTCCCGGAGGGACGGTTGATCGGTTGATCTGCTCACTAGTCCCAGAGATATTTTTCGTCAAACTTTACGGCCTGTCCCGAAGGTGGACTTTCTGATGAATGTTTGCGTCCCAAGAAGCTTTACATCAGACCTGTCCCCTAAGGACATCACCACCCTAGAGAACAAGTCTGACCTGTCCCCAAGGTAGTGATCAAGTCTGACCTGTCCCCGAAGGTAGTGATTTCGAAGTCTCGTGGCGGTAGGGGAGGAGAGCTTGGAGATCAAAAAATTAAAAGGCTGCGATTTGTTTGGCGGCGCGGTAGGATTTGGGCGTTTTAGGTTTAAACACTTGCGCCATGTCTCGATTCCAAACTGTTTTCCTTTTTGACCTCGACGGTACCCTGGTCGATAGCGTTTACCAGCACGTCCTCGCTTGGAAAGAAGCTCTGGACCAGGAGGGGATCGATTTATCGGTCTGGCGCATTCACCGAAAGATCGGCATGAGTGGCGGCCTTTTCACTAACATGCTCTTGAGGGAAACCGGACTTACGATCAGTGCTGAGCGCGTTGAACGCCTGCGTCAATTGCACGCAGCGGCTTATGCCCGGCTTCAACATCAGGTCAGTCCTTTGCCCGGCGCGCGGGAACTCCTTAAGTATTTGACCGAGAATGAAACGCCCTGGGCAGTCGCGACCAGCGGTCGAATGGAAACGGCCCGGTTCCATTTGGAAGGGCTCGGCATCGATCCTGCCGTCATCCCTGTGGTGACTCGCGACCAGGTGAAGTATGCCAAGCCTGATCCCGACCTCTTCCTCGCAGCAGCCGTTCGGCTCGGTGCCCAGATCGAGCATACGGTCGTGATCGGCGATGCAATCTGGGACATGCTGGCTGCCCGGCGTGCAAGGGCTCTTGGCGTGGGGTTGTTATCCGGCGGTTATGGCCAAGAGGAACTCGAGCGCGCGGGCGCCGCACGCGTTTACCAAGATCCTGCGGACCTTCTCTGGCATCTTGACGAGATTGGTGGTCGACGCTGATGGGCTTCCCAGCCATACGCAAACGTTACGGTTCCCGGCGATGACGGTATTCGCGCTACTGCGTCGAAGGCGCGAAACGGAAACAGCCCGGGGCGAGCCTCATAATGCACGCTCAGAGATAACCCGCTCCTTCAGAGCTGGATTCCTCTATTAACCTTTCCTAGGACTCCGCCTGACTTCGCCACACTCCGCTCTCGGCTATTGCTGGTTTGCGCCTTCGGCGCTGCGGATCGCAACCAAGGACCAGACACGGGATGGTAACGCTAAACACATGTGAAGCCTATATTCATCTGCTCGCTCATTCGGTTTCTTCGCCGAGAGCGTACCGCGCAAAACGCCGGATCACCTTGTTTTCACCCAATTCGGCGATCTTTAATGAGACCAGATCATTGATTGTTTGATCCGGATTTTTGATGAATGCCTGATCCAGCAAACAGACGCTGCCGAAGTATTTTTCGATTTTTCCTTCAACGATTTTCTTGACAATGTTGTCGGGTTTTCCGGTCACCTCGGCCTCGATAGATCTCGCGTTCCCTTTCAATGGATTCAACCTGTCCCCAAATTTTGGATTCCACTCCTGGTGATTGAGAAACATCCCACCGAATGTAGTGTAATAGTGTCGGGCATCAGATCCTTTGGTTCAGGAAATTTCTTTGTTCATTGCCGCGGAAAATGACTTGGCAAGGTGTCTGATTTGTCTAAAAAGGAGTTTCCTTGCGCCGAGGATAAGCACGAGGTGCAGTGCAAGC
>JAFAKL010000012.1 GCA_019235445.1 Verrucomicrobiota bacterium
ATCCGAACCGGGAATTCGCTTCCCGCTGCAATGAAGTCAGATCGTAAAGCAGTGGCGGAGCCTGCGAAGTAGCCTTTTTCTCCTGAGTAATTTCGCCCTGTTTTCCTCGTACTTTTTCAAGAATCGCCTCCGCTCGTGCTCGGTCCCAGAGGCGCTCGGGTTTGCGCTCATCATCAGCATCCTTGATGAAATGTTCGTCAAACCAGCGGCCGCGGTAACTGCCCTGCTGAACATCAAAATCGGCCATTAACTCCCAATAGGTTCTGGGCTCGAACGATCGAATCCGCATCTCTCGCTCAACCAAAATCGCGAGCGTCGGAGTTTGGACGCGGCCCACGGGAGTCAGTTGGAATCCGCCCACCTTGGAGTTAAAGGCGGTCATCGCCCGGGTGGCATTAATCCCGACAAGCCAATCACTTTCGGAGCGACAGACGGCGGCCTCGGCCAACGGAATCATCTCGGCGTCGGATCGCAGCCGATCAAATGCAGATCGAATGGCCTGCAGCGTCATTGACTGAAGCCAAAGGCGTTTCAGAGGCTTTTGGTTTCCGGCCAGCTTGATGAGATAACGGAAAATCAGTTCGCCTTCCCGTCCGGCATCGCATGCATTGATGATGAGATCGACGTCGTTTCGTTTCATCAACCTTTTCAGGAGCTTGAAACGGTTTTCCGTCTTCTCAATGGGTTTTAGTTCGAACTGCTCCGGAATGATCGGGAGATTCTGAAAACTCCATTTGCCCCGTTTCTTATCCAGTTCCCCAGGCATGCACAATTCAACCAAGTGACCAATGGCCGAGGAAACAACGTAATTCTCATTTTCGAAGTAATCTCCGTGCTTCTCGAATTTCCCAAGCGCGCGGGTCACATCCTGCGCCACACTAGGTTTTTCTGCAATGACCAGTGTTTTTCCCATTTCTCTAAACGTCCAGCAGGGCGAACAGCATCAGTTATCTCGAAGGTCCGGAACCTAGAGGGCAACTTGACAAGTAGCAAACAAAAACGCAGAAGCTAGAGGAGCTTGACGAAATGTTTCCCGGGCAGCTGCTTGACGAGGTGCCGCATCTCCAATTGAAACAAAGCAACCGTCGTTGCGCCGGCTCCAAGGCCGGACCGCTGAATAATCTCGTCGATCGGTGTTTCTCGTGACGTGATCGCTTCGTACACCGTGAGGAGGTCTCCGTCGAGATCAGGCGGTTTGCTGGGAAGAAGCTCGGGCGGTTTTGGAAAGAGGCTCTGTACGTCTTCCAGAATGTCTTCGACACTCATCACGAGTTTTGCGCCCTGCTGGATCAGACGATTTGTGCCGTGTGAGCTCGGCCGGTCAATCGGGCCTGGAATGGCATAAAGGTTGCGCCCCTGTTCTGCGGCCTGAGAAGCGCTGATCAGTGCTCCGCTGTTAACCCCCGCTTCAACGACCAGGAGACCGGAGCCCCAGCCGCTGATGATCCGATTCCGCATGGGGAATGTTTGCCGATCTGGCAGCGTTTCCATCGGGAACTCAGTTACCACCGCACCTGCGGAGACGATCTTTTCGGCCAGCGCACGATTCTCGGTCGGATACACATGGTGTAGCCCGGTTCCCAGGACCGCTATGGTCCGGCCCTTTGCCGCTAAGGCGCCTTGGTGGGCTGCAGTGTCAATACCGCGCGCCAGGCCGCTGACGACCGAAAGACCCGCATAGGCGATCTGATAAGCGATCTTTTTCGCGCACTCCAACCCGTAATGAGAAGTCCGCCTGGAACCCACAACTCCAATCGCGTGTTGGTCCCGGGACTCAAGTTTGCCCCAGACGTAAAGGACTGTCGGCGGATCGTGAATCTCCCGCAGTAACGCCGGGTAATCGGCGTCCTCCAGAGTCAATATAATCGCCCCAAACTCCCGAATCCGATCCAGTTCCCGCTGCAAGTCGACGACGGTTTCCCAAAGCATCAGCGAATTAATCAGAGCCTGATTCAGGCCGTCCACTGCTTGCAGTTCGTGCCGTTTTGCCGACAGGATCCGCTCGGGCGAATCGAATATGCCAAGCAGACGCCGTAAGCGCACCGGCCCGAGATTCGGGACCATGTTCAAGGCAATGAAGGCCTCTTTTCGAGTCACCTTGGCGAGGGGTCGAGAGCACTCAGTCCGAATTCAAGGTCATCCATGGTGACGTTGTCGGCGAGGAGTGCGTTGCCCAGTCCGGGGGTCACCACAAAGCGGATTTTTCCGTTCACAAACTTTTTGTCGGAAAAAATCCGTTCCAGGATCTGGCTCCGCGACAGCCGGTCAGGCAATTCCGTTGGCAGATCAAATCGCCTGATAGCGCGCACCAGTTCCTCTAATTCTTCCTTTGGCAAACCGGCTCGCTTCGCAGACACCTGCGCCGCAGCTACCATCCCAAGGGCAACTGCTTCGCCGTGAAGGAGACTTCCGTATCCGGCCACCGCTTCGATGGCGTGGCCAATCGTGTGGCCGAAGTTCAGCAGAGCACGGGTTCCGGTGGTTTCTCTTTCGTCTTCCTGGACGAACGAGGCTTTGATCTCGACGCAACGGCGGACCAGCTCAGGGAGGTCGAAGGTGCCACTCTGCAAGTCGGAGAGCAGCGCCTTCTCCCGAATGACGCCGTACTTGATCACCTCCGCAAACCCTTCGTTCCATTCTCGACGCCCAAGCGTCCCTAAAGTCGTAGTATCCGCAATCACGGCGACCGGCTGGTGGAAAGCTCCGACGAGATTTTTTCCAGCGCTGAGATTGATCCCGGTTTTGCCGCCCACTGAACTATCCACTTGAGCCATGATCGTAGTAGGAACTTGAACAACCGGAACGCCCCGATAATAAACTGCAGCGGCGAATCCGGCGAGATCGCCAACTACCCCGCCCCCTAATGCGAGGACAAAGCTGTGCCGGTCCACTCCATGACGGGCGAAGTCCTCGCATAGGGATGCTGCCACTTCGAATGATTTCGAGAGCTCTCCCGGGTCGACCAGATGATTGGAGACTTTGATTCCCTCCTTTGCCAGCGCGTTAGACACTCTTCCCCCGTAGAGGTCGTCCACTTTCCTGTCGCTCACCACCGCCGCGCGTCCTGTCAAACGCGCCGCCCGGCAGATTCGGCCAGCCTCGTCCAGGAGACCCTCACCAACATGAACGGAATAGGAACGGGGGCCAAGCTCGATTGTGACAATGCCCATAGAAGGGGGCCGGGTCTGCCGCTAAAGCAATAAGGATCCCTTTAACTGCCAAAGAGAACAAGAACGACCACTAGGACGATCGGGGGAAGGGGAGGCGCAATTGGGGAACTCTTCCATCTTCATCTTTCTAGTTCTCCTTTGCTTTCTTCCTCCGCTCGGGGGGTCGTGAACCCGTTTTTAAAGTTCTCTTTTCCATTATTTTCAATGGCACTTTCCCAGGGAAATGCCATTAGGGTAGAAAGCGGCGGAAAGGAGCGGAAGCAAAACTGTGGTCAATTGCAGTTGGTCTATGCACATTTTTTCTACCCGTTTTAATCACTCTTTGCCCTTTCCCCGCCCGCAGAAACCCTAGTATAATGCGTTTCTGAGCTCGCACCATTCATTTGCGGCCAGAGCAAATGCTGCTCTCCCCAGAGGATTTTAGCGTCATCTTCGACTGTGTCGTATTTCCGACCAGGGGAGGTCGCATCGATCTAATCGGTCGAGGCATGGTCAGTGGTGCAAATTGAGTGTCTTCGCCCAACGGACCGACGTTCAGCGCCTGGGCGGGCGCTCGACCACTTCTCGAATCACGAGGACCGCGACGCCCGCCCGGTCCGCTGGAACGGGTGATTATCCCGCCCTCGTGAGGGCGAGAATATGTTCTCTCCCTCGGTCGAAAACCGCAGCCGCGGGACCGAGCGGGTTTGGATCCGCCCGTGGTGTTCCCCTTGCCCTTCCGAGATGCACGCTTCGAAAATGCAACCTCAACCGCGGGCCGCCGCCTCGATTGCAGCGATGTCGATCTTTTTCATCTGCATCATCGCGTCGAACGCGCGCTTGGCGGCAGCGGAATCGGTACCGGTTACCGCTTTGGTCAGAGCGATCGGCGTGATCTGCCAGGACAATCCCCATTTGTCCTTGCACCAGCCGCACGCACTCTCTTCGCCGCCGTTGCCGACGATGGCGTTCCAGTAACGATCAGTTTCGGACTGGTCAGCGGTTGCGACCTGAAACGAGAACGCTTCGTTGTGCTTGAAGGCGGGTCCGCCATTCAGCCCGAGGCAGGGAATCCCTATCACGGTAAACTCTACCGTCAACACCTCCTCTTTTTTCCCGGAAGGAAAGTCTCCCGGTGCGCGATGCACCGCGCCGACGGATGAATCAGGAAAGGTCTCGGCGTAAAATCGCGCCGCGTCCTCGGCGTCGCCATCGTACCAAAGGCAAATCGTGTTCTTTGCTGGATTCGTCATGTCACTTCTCCATCGTGGCGGGATAACGCCCGCGCTCAGGGGCGCCGCAATAGCGGGCTCCCTTGAAGCGCATTGTTAGCGCGCACAGTTTGTAGACAGCATATGCACACCGCATCTGTACCCATCTTGGCGCGCTAGGTCAATTCTTTCGCTCTTGG
>JAFAKL010000052.1 GCA_019235445.1 Verrucomicrobiota bacterium
CCGAACGAGCAATTGATTTAATTAACATTCTGAGATAGGAGAGTATAATGAATCGAATATGTGACAAAGTTCGGTCGAGCCACGCCCTTGCGCCTGTAGCGCAAGGAGCGGTTCCTACGGAACAAGCCGAACTGACTACCTAAAGTCCCCATCATGGCGTCTTCTCCGCATGCATCGAATGCTAGCAGGGGAGTCTTTCAGGGGTGCTTTGGTGTCCGTGTTCGCACCGTCTGGCCCGAAGTCAGGCTAACGGATGGGTTGAGAATCACCTGGTCATCCGGAGACAAACCCTGAATAACCTCCAGGCGGGTGCCGAGATCTTTGCCGATTTGGACCTTTTTCAGTTCCACCTTGTTATCCGCTCCCACAACTCCCACCATGGTTCCTTCCGATCGAAAGAGAAGCGTGTTCGCCGGTATTAAAAGCGATTGCCTCCTGCCTCCCGTGCTGAGACGAACCTGCGTGTAAGCGCCCGGAAAGAGCTGGCCGTCCTCGTTTGGGACTTTTATTTCGGTCAATAAGGTTCGAGAAGTGGAGTCGATAGCTCCGGCAGTGCGAACTACTTCCCCGGGGAAGGTTTTCCCCGGAAATTCGCTAAAATCTAACTCAGCGCTCGCACCGACCGTGACATCTGTTGCCATGCTCTCGGGAACATTGATGTACACGCGAAGCGGCTTGGTGCGAGCAACGACAAAGAGCGGGGTGCCGGAACCTGCGTTCACCATCGACCCTAAATCGGTATTCCTGGCGGTGACAATGCCATCGAAGGGAGCCATGATACGTTTGAAGTTTTCCAGCGCTTCCAAGCGCAGCACCGCCGCCTCGTCGGAATTCACGGTTGACTGGGCCCGTCGGAAATTGTCCTGTGCGGTGTCGAAATCCTGCCGAGCAATTACGTTTCTCTGCAGTAGATCCCGGTCTCGTGCAAAGGTTATTTGCGCAAGATCGAGCGCGGCTTGCGCTTGCCTGAGCGTCGCCTTGGCCTGGTCTAATTCCTGATCTACCTGGGGTGTATCGATCTCCGCCAAAAGATCCCCTTCCTTTACGTGGGCACCGATCTCAAAGTTCCACTTCTTCACATACCCGGTCGTCTGCGCATAAAGGGATGCCTGTGTGTAGGCCTGGGTCTGGCCCGGTAAATCAACCGTAATCGTGGCCGGCGCCTTTTGCGGCTTGACCACTTCAACCGCCAGTTCACCAATCGCCTGATTCGCCTCTTTTTGCAGGTTCTCCGTATGCGCCGATCGCGTCATGATTCCGTACACGCCCAAGACGACGAGGGAGATCAGCCCCAGGCAAAGGAAAAGCTTTAATAGAAGAGCCCGCCGCGGCTTCTGGCCGCCCGGGGCCGCAGCAGGTGGATTTTCCTTTTCTTTTCCCGGATCCTCAGTCTCCGATTTCTCTCTTTGTAAAAGAGATTCGTTCATATGCGTTGCTCATTGATAGCCGAAAAACTTACGATTTAGCGCTCTCGGGGGTTGCAGCCTGTTCCGGGAAAACATAGTGCCTCCTGATCATCATAAAGATGGTTGGAACAAAAAGCAGGGTGCCAACCGTGGCGAGAATCAGTCCCCCGATCACCGCTCGTCCGAGGGGAGCATTTTGTTCCCCACCTTCTCCCAGTCCGAGCGCCATAGGAATCATACCAATGATCATCGCCAGGGCAGTCATGACCACCGGTCTGACGCGGATGTATCCGGCTTGCAGGGCGGCCTGGTAGGAATCTCTAAATTCATGCAGCTTCTCATTAGCAAAGGTAATCACCAGAACGCTGTTCGAGGTGGCAACGCCCATGCACATGATTGTTCCCATCAAGGCAGGAACGCTGAGGGTGGTGCCGGTGACGAATAACATCCAGATAATCCCAGCCAGAGCGCATGGTAATGCGGTAATGATAATGAAGGGTTCGGTCCACGACTGAAAATTTACCACCACAAGCAAGTACACCAGGATGATTGAAAAGCCCAGTCCCCAGTACAACCCGGAAAAAGAGGCTTGCATGGTTTTGGTTTGTCCTCGCACGATCAGGAGACTTCCCTTCGGCAGATCCTTCCTGGAGGCGTTTACCAGCTTTTGCACCTCGTTCGACACATAACCCAGGTCTTTGCCGTCGACGTTCCCGTAAATATTAATGACTGGCCGGATATTATAATGGTCGACGACTGCGGAAGTGTCGCTCCGCGAAATACCGGCGACATTGGCCAGAATCTGTGGTGTGACACCTGTTCCGCCCAGAATTGGCAGGTTCCGGAGAGAGTCCAGCGAGTCCATCTGGTACTGTGGCTCTTGTGCGTTGACCTGGTAATTAACGCCGGTCTTGGGATCTACCCAGAAGTTAGGAGTTACCTGTTGCGAGCCGACAAGGGCGCCCAGAACACTGTTAGCTACATTCTGCTCTTGCATCCCCAGAATTGAAGCTTTGGTGCGGTCGACGTTAATGTCCAGGCGGGGCACCGTATTTGGTTCCTGGATGCGCAAATCGACCAGACCGGGGACAGCGCGCATCTGATTCATCAGCCGGCTGGCAAACTCGAAGTTCGCTTGCTTGTTCAGACCCTGGACCTGGACATTAATTGGAGCAGGCAGCCCGAAGTTCAAGATCTGAGCCACGATATCCGCCGGAGGAAACCAGAAGTCGATATCCGGGAATTCTTTAGGCATTCGGCTTCGAATTTCCCGGACGAAGTCATTGGTAGGGCTGTGCTGTTCTTTTAAGGAGACCAGGATGTCACCGTCGGCTGCGCTTGTCGTACCTGTGGTGTTGTAGGAGAGGTTAATCCCGCTGTATGGGATGCCCAGGTTATCAATGATCCCCTCCAACTGGGCCGCAGGAATGATCTTACGAAGCATCTGCTCGATCTCGTCCGCTGACCGAGCGGTCTCTTCGACCCGGGTCCCTGGCTTCATGCGGATATGCATGTCGAAACGCCCAGCGTCGACGGTCGGAAAAAAGTCTTCTCCGAGGAACGGATACAGTAACAAGGAAATGACCGCGAATGCCAGGACGGAAATCACCGTCACTTTCGGATGACGCAAACAGACGCTTAAGAGGTCCCGATAAGCTTCCCGGAACCTGCTAAAGCCGTTCTCGAAGGCCAGCGAGACCTTGCCAAAGATGGATTTTGGTTTTCGCGGCTCGTGCGACCGGTGACGGTCCATCTCCGGAGGCAGCAGGTATTTGGCAAAAGTCGGGACAACTGTTCGCGAGAGAAGGTAAGAGGCAAGCATGGCAAAAACCACCGCCTCTGCCAAGGGCACGAAAAGATACTTCGCCGTGCCGGAGAGAAAGAAAATCGGGACAAAGACAATACAGATACAGAGGGTTGAGACGAAGGCCGGCACTGCGATCTGGGCTGCGCCATGTAAGATGCACTCTTCCATCGTCCCTCCCTCGGCCATGTTGCGGTGAATATTCTCGATTTCCACCGTAGCGTCGTCGACCAGAATACCAACCGCCAGAGCCAAACCGCCGAGGGTCATAATATTAATCGTCTCTCCAAGAGCGCTCAGGGCAACGATAGAACACAGGATGGAGAGCGGGATCGAAACACAGATGATCAAAGTGCTGCGCCAACTGCTGAGAAAGAGCAGGATCATCACCGCCGTCAAACAGGCGGCGATGATTGCTTCGCGGATAACGCCTTGTATCGCCGCGCTGACAAAAATGGATTGGTCGGTGAGCAAAGTAAGGTTCAGGTTCTCCGCCCCCGGCGGCAGAGTCTGTTTCACCTCGGGAAGTTTGTTTTTGATTCCCTGGACGATGTCCAGGGTAGAAGCGCTGCCGGTCTTCTGGACATCGAGCATCGTAGCTCGCGAACCATCAAAACGAACGATGTTGGTCTGCGGAATGAAGCCGTTTCGGACAAACGCTACATCGCGCACGTAAATGGTGGTGCCATTGGGCATGGACTTGATCGGGACAGCATTTAACTCTTCCAGGACCAGGGGGCTGGCGTTCAGCCCTACCTGGTACTCGAACTTCCCAATTTTCATCGTTCCGGAAGGCAGAATCACATTTTGGGCGCCAATCGCGTTCACCACGTCGGTCGGGGTCATGCCGAGGGCTTGCAATTTCTGGTAATTCAGGTCGATCGAAACATACCTCTGCTTACCTCCATAAGGATAAGGGACAGCTGCTCCTGGAACAGTGATCAGTTGGGTACGAACAAATTGCAGGGCGAGGTCGTTCAGCTGTTGCTCAGGAATGTCCTTTCCAGATAAACCAATTCGAAGAACCGGCACGTTGGAAGCGCTGTAGCTGAGCACCAGAGGAGGTGTCATTCCGACGGGCATCTGCCGCAGCGCCGCCTGAGCGATCGACGTCACTTGCGCAATGCCGGTCGGTACGCTCGCCGTCGGCTGTAAAAACACCTTCACGATACCGATTCCGTAAAGAGATTGGGACTCGATGTGCTCAATATTGTCGACCGTGGTTGTCAAGCCGCGCTCAAACCCGGAAACGATGTGCGATTCCATTCCGTCGGGAGACATCCCTGAATAGCCAAAGAGGGCCGAGATGACTGGAATGTTGATGGAGGGAAAAATATCTTTCGGAGTTCGAGTGATGGCGACAAGTCCAGCAATAAAGATGAGGACAGCAAAAACCGTGAAAGTATAGGGACGCCGAAGCGCCAGGGCGACGATCCACATAAAGGTATTTTTTAGGTTAGGCTAATCATGCCATGGTACGCACGAGAAAGGTATCGGGAACCGCCCCAGCCTTGCGGGTTGCACGGCCTCTCGTGCATTAAGTAGTTTCTCATCTTGCTGTCCCTCTCGTGGTTGCCTGAGAAAACCTGGTTCCTGGTCACGAGGGCCATCATTGAAGCAATCATCCTGCCACGCTCGCAGGAAAGAACCTGGAGACCCGTATTGCTCCCGTACCACGTTTTAGGAATCGCCGCTGGGCCGTGCGCCGCACTCAAGGCGTTCGGCCTACGCCACGGGTTGACTCGAATTGGTGCTTCTTTGGAGACAGAGCCAACACTCAACACACCGGCGAGACGCCTGTGAACGGTGCCCGTTGATCGCCGAACGCATCAGGCATCCTCAGAGCAGCCGGGGAACGAATCTGCATAAGATAATTCTATCGATTTTATTTTCAATCAGCAAAGGTAACGACGTGGCAATCGAACATCAACGTTTAGGACAACACGGAGTTCTGGTCAGCAATATTTGTCTGGGCACCATGAACTTCGGCTGGCACACCAGCGAGGAAGAGAGTTTTCAGATTATGGACCGGGCTCTGGAGCTCGGCATCAATTTTTTTGACACCGCTGACGTCTACGGTTGGGGTGGAGAGCAGGGGGACACGGAAGAAATTCTGGGGCGCTGGTTTGCACAGGGAGGCGGCCGCCGGAACGCGGTGGTCCTCGCGACCAAAGTCTTTAATCCGGTTAGACGCAAGGCGAACAAGGCTGAGCCAAACACGGATGGACGCAGCCTTTCGGCGTACAAGATCCGCAAACACTGTGAAGGCAGCCTGAAACGTCTCCAGACCGACCACATCAACCTTTATCAGATGCACCACGTCGACCGTGATTGCAGTTGGGACGAGATCTGGCAGGCCTTCTAGCAACTGGGGCATCAGGGCAAAGTGG
>JAFAKL010000071.1 GCA_019235445.1 Verrucomicrobiota bacterium
ATACTTCCGGATTCTCAGCGGCAGCTTCGTCTTTCAACTCTCTGATCTCTAATTTCTTGCTAATCTGAGGGCATCTTTTGTTCACCTCCTTCATCAGAGTCCGGAATTCATCCAGGTCCTGCTGGCCCTCGTGGTCTTTTGTCAAGAACAGGTAAAACGCACCCGTGAATTTCGGGTCGCGGTATCTCGGAACAAAGACCTCGTTAACAAGTTTGTTCCGATCCATCCCTGGCTTCTTCTCAATGCCGCGGTACGAAGGGTTGTACACCCAGTATTTCTCAGTAAAGCCTGACCACAGATCGATATACTCGGTGGGAGCTGAGGGGCTTTTGACGAGGTCGACTTTTTTGTGCAAAGCATCCTCTATCCTCTTTAAGGCGTTCGAGGTCCGCTGAAGCGTCCTTTCTTCCTCGGACTTGTCAAAGGCTCTTGAGACTTCGAACAGAGCCAGCGCGCTTAAAAACGCAAGAACGAGCGTTAGCAGGTTTCCGAGTTCCTCTTGGCCTTTTGGAACCGACGGAAGCCAATGTAACGGAGGACCTATCTGCCAGAAAATAAACGCCACGACGGCGACCAGTACTGCTAGGTATCGAATCGCGATCTTAATCACAGAGCGTAGTTCCATCGCGTGGGTTAGACTAGGACATAGCAAACGGATTTCTCGAAGTCACTCCAAAAAGTGTCACTCTTCTGAAGCACCCCGAGCGCGGAAGCCAAGGCAAAGGCACTCATCACGGTACCCATCGCCGTAGCGCGGCGAATCTCCGGGATGGCGTCTCCCACGATGGCCAGCACCACGCCGCCGCAAACGCCTCCGAAGACCCCCGTCATGAATCGGGCCGCGAGCATCGCATGGTACCCTGATGCCAGCGCGCAGCAAAACGTACCGACCGTGAAACCGGTGAAGAGCACCAACAGGGCGCGCTTGCGATCAAAACGATCCAGAAAGAACGCCGCCGAAAAGCTGGAGAGCCCCGCACCGAAAGCATAGGCGGCCACAGTCCAGCCGAACTGGGCGGTGTCGATCCCGAACACGCGCATCAACTGGGGACCGAGTGGCGCGATGATGATGAAGTCGATGGTGACGCTGAACTGCATCAGCGTCAGGATGGAAAGCAGTCCCCACTCGGCGGGAGTCAGGCGCGTTTCGGCGGCGGTAGCACGTTGTCGAACAGGCAAGGCTTCCTCAGCCGGTGTCCGTGGCGGGGTGGAGGCGGTAGCGGGCAAATCGTTGGTCATCAGGGCAGGGCGTCGAAACTCGAGCCACCCAATTCAGGCCCGCGTAAGTTGTCGCCCAATGTACAGCGTCGGAATGAGGATTCCAACCGGAACTGGTGCGTTCGTTGCGGTTCCCAATCATTGGCCAGCCGGCGGTACCAGAAGCGCCGGCGGACAAATTGCAGTTGCTTCAGGAACCCAAGAGGGGTCAGCCGTTGGGACGGACGACGACTATCGCGTGTTGAGCGGTCAAAACCTGGGCGAAACGATGGTCGTCACGGTTGCTGCACGGTCGTAGCCTGTTCAAGCTGGAGACGACGTTGTAGTGTGCGTGTGTCATCGACCGCGAAAAAGTGAGGCTGGAAACGGCATCCCCTTTGTAGAACCTAAGTTGTTCATCAAAAACCACTTAAAGACTGGTATTTCTGCTCGGGGGGGACTTGAACCCGCTTTCAGGGTCCTCGTTTCCGCTATTTTCATGGTGTTTCCCTGGGGAGTTTCCATCAGAGTGGAAAACAGTGGAAGATAGTGGAAGCAAAACTGCTGCAAACTGCTGCAAGTTACCTACGTTTTTTGCCTCTGTTTTAATCGTTCTTTGCCTTTCGCGGGTATGTGAAAATTCCAGTGAAATGCGGCTTTGGTCCACGGCACCACGTATTTGCGACGCGTTCGGGCCCGCGTTGCTCTGGGTGCGGCAAACGCTTCGGCCGCGCCGCTCGGGCCGATCAACTCAACCCATGGCACTCTTGGCATTAATTCACTCCGTGGAATCGACAGGAAGGCGTGTTAAAAGACAAGGATCTCGGTCTGCGATCGAAGCCGACGGCTGCTGACGCCGGTGATCGAGGCTCGCAGCTTGTCTTTATCCAGACCCAGGCGACTGATTCTGATGTCGGCGTCAGTCTCCGCTGCCGATGTGCGCACGCATACCCCCCGTTATTTGAGCTCCTTCCTCGGGTGTTCTTGTTGAATGAACGAGGCGGTTCAATCCCCAGCTTCGTCAACAGCAATTGGCCGTGTAGTAATGCCGCCCGCGTTTTGGCGGATTCCCCGCGCCGGCTCGCGCCCGTGGCCTTCAAACCGGGCCGGGTATCTCCCATTCCCCATTGCGCCCGCCCTGCCCGCGCAGGGCACCGGAAAACCGTCTTGCCTAAGGGCGGGCGAGTCTGCCGGAAATGAACCGGTTTGGATCAAGATGCGCTCGACCTCGTCCAGGCTAACTTGTCGCGGTGCCGGCTTTGCGCTTCCTTTCGGGCATTTGGGGCTGTTAACTAAAGTTTTATACTTGACGGATTGGCTGGCACATGAAGTAAATACTTCAAGCGCAGCAACTTGTGCTGCGAAAACCGTGCTCTTAGCCCCAAAAGTATACGACTTTAGTTAATGGAAGTATACAACCTCGGTTAACCGGATAGAAACTCCGGTAAGGCAGAGGCCCTTCTCTTCGGATTGAGGGCGCATAATTGCTCTTATGAGCCCTGTAGGTTTGACGCCAGAAAAGGAATGTTACACCGTTTTAGTTTGGTAAAGTTTTTAAGCGACGAGCAAGCCAAACGTTGTGGCCGCTATACCGGTGAACCCACGCCAGCAATTATTACATCTCGCGAGATGAAAAAGAGCCGAGACGGGAGTCGGGGACGAACAGTAAGTAAATAAAACTTTAGATATGAAGCGACTAATTCTCCCTTTCCTACTCGCGGTCTTCGCGGCCTCCGGCGCATTCGCGCAAATCACGGTTACGGTACCAGCCATACCGGGCGGACACGACCGCGAATGGTACGAGCACCACGGTTACGTCTGGCACGACGGGCAATGGTATCGCGGCGAATCGAACGGACATGACCGAGAATGGTACGAGAGCCACGGTTACGTCTGGCGCGACGGGCAATGGTATCCTAGACATCATCATCACAACGGCTACTGGAGAGACGGCCAGTATTACCGTTACGACGAAGACCACGATTAAAATTCGACGATAAGGTCCCTAAGTAATGGGCTTTATTGGCCGTAGCCCCAGTTCTCCCCGTGGAGGGCTTTGTGGCTATTCTGATTAACCGCCCGCATCTTGGGGTAGCCCCAACCAGGCGAGGAGGGTGGGATGGAGAAGAGTTTTCGGCAACACAAACCGCTTTCTGTCGCCCTGCACTTAAAGGGGGTCTAAGCCGGAGCCGCCGAAATTCCGTCACCCCAGTTCCAACTCCGCCACGAGCGCGTCCAGATCATCTTGCCGTCACTCTGGAAGGTGTAGTGTCCGTTCAGCAGGATGTGCCGCCACGCCGCCGGCGACATCTGGGTGATGGGGTAGACCCAACAGTCGTGTCACTAGGTGCCTTGGTGGCGTGATTCCCGTGGCTACTGCTTGGACTGCTTGATGAACTCGACGCGCCTGAAGCGAAGAGCAGACCAATCATCGTCAATTGCGACCTGCCGAACGCTATCGACCCCGCGACTACGCTGCGCTGACCCCGCTGAGTTGGGAGCACGTGAATCCGTATGACCGATTCGATCTCGACATGAATACGCGATTGGCTTTGCTGTGATCGAAATGGCACCTGGTGACACGACTGTTGGGTCTACCCCTACGCCGAGGTTTGGTGGATGGCCTCAGAAGAGCGCTACTACGCCGAAATGAACGACCCCGCGCTTGCGGGGATATGGGGCTGATGGCGTCTTACCCGACGGTGGCTCGCGGGCCGACAGGAGCCCACGGGCGAGCAGGCATTGGGGCTGCTTGAGTTTAGGCAAGTCTGGCGAGGGCGGTAGGGAGCGGTGCAGTTGTCCAGCACAAGTAGCCGGGTTCTACGGCTTGAATCCGGCGACGCGAACCTGCAGCGCGACGGTATTCGTGCGGTGCCAGTATTGATTTGGCTGGCGAGCGCGCGGCTCGCGGACAATAGAAAAGGCGCCAACCCCAAGCGAAGGAGTTGGCGCGAACGGTTCTGGAATTTTGCCAGACCAGACCGGCATAGCCGTTGCCGCTCAAGTTTACCGGCCCTGCGATGTGCCACTTCACAGGTTAAATTCCAACAAAAGTACGAAAAGCGACTTTGGGCCCCATCCTGCTAAACTGGATGAAGCCCCAATTCATCCTTGCCGGACGCCGGCAGCTTAGTCCACCTGTAACCCTGGCGCGTGATGACGCGTTTTTCGGACCTAGCGGCGATCTTATCAAAGGTCCACGCGCTCATGCCGACGTCCGTACGAGTTGGAGTGTCTTAGTAGCTCCTAATCTTGCGGAAAATGAACGTTTTCCCTTCCTGTGGAGGGAAGAAGTTTCCCTGGCCTATATAGGTGAGTTGCACCGCCGTGAAGCCAGCGTAAAATTGATAGGTGAAGGATTCCCCTTCGTTGCGGAAGGGCTGGTAAACGTGCCAGCCCGGCTCGCAGCTGTCATCCTGCCAGCCATAACCAGGACCCCCGATGCGCAAGGTTGAGCCGCTGGCCCGCCAAGTCGCCGTTAGGTTAGGTCCAATGTTAGTGATGCCCCTGCTAACGCAGTTGTTTGTCCCAAAGCCGGGGTACTTGCTCTGATCATACTCCCCGGAGAGTTCGGCGGTCCCATTGGACCGAAGCGCTAAGATGTAGGTCCACTGGTTGGTGTCTGGCCCATTGGGGCCGCCGCCGCTAAGGGCGAGGTCTTTGAAGTGCACGTAGTAGACACCCCAAGGGGTGTTCGCAAAGATCGCACTGCGGCTAACGGCCTGGGCCTTCTCGGACAGGGCGGGGCTTTCCTCACGGGCGATCGACTCGCCCAACTCGCGAAGCTCGGAGGCAGGCGGGGCGCCTTCGGTATCGGAGGAGACAAGCCCGCTGGAAGACAGGGCAGGAGCCTCCTGAGCTTGGGCAGGTTGGCCGCTCAGGATAAACAGGGCGGTCGCGACCAGTGCGGAAGCCGACCAGGCCCGCCTCGGGCTCAAGAGATTGCGTACAGGCGCGAGGGCCCAGCCGAGCTCGGCGCGGCGCTGAGGTGGTTCGTTCTTGGTGATTTCGAAGACAGTGTTATGCATTGATTGTAATTAGGTTAGGGTTGCACCGGTCCGATTGGCTGTGGGCGAGGTGAGTCAAAGGGAGTCCGATGCTCTACTTGCCTTTGTGGCTTGGCGGCTGGTGTTAACGACTAGTAAAAGAATGTGCCGACAGAGTTTCACGGGATCTGAGTTTTTCTAGCAGATCGGCCATGACGCCGGTCGAACTTACCCGAACGGGTTATATTGGATTTTGCAGTAAAGACCAATCTGGGTACACATCGATTCTTTCTTCGAGGATGCCGCTCGACTCGTCCAAGCCGGTAAAGCGGTCCCTCACTTCCCGACTAAACCAAAGGCGAATATTGGACCGCAGAAGAGCGGCATCCAGCGAGGCTAGAATCCAGGAGCGTGTCGTTGCTGGCTTGGCCGCCGCACGCAAACGTGGCCGGATCGGCGGTCGACCGCAGGCGATCACCGGCGAAAAGCTGGATGCCATCACCGCCGCGCTGGA
>JAFAKL010000107.1 GCA_019235445.1 Verrucomicrobiota bacterium
TCGGCGGCCCAGATCATGCTGACCCTGGAACGCTACCTGGGCGCAAAATTCTTCGACGCCCAGGCGGGCGGCTCGGCCATACTATGGCAGCACTTTTTCTGGATCTTCGGACATCCGGAAGTCTATATCCTCGTCCTGCCGGCTTTCGGCGTACTCAATGAAGTGGTGCCGGTGTTTTCCCGCAAACCCATCTTCGGTTACCCGATGATGGTGGCCGCCACTGTCCTGATCGGCTTTATCAGCGCAGGGGTCTGGGCGCATCACATGTTTACGGTCGGCCTGAACTCGTTTGGAGTGACCTTCTTCGCGATGGCGACCCTGGCCATCTCTGTTCCAACGGGTATTAAGATCTTCAACTGGCTTGCCACCATCTATGGCGGCAAGATCCGGTTGGAATTGCCGATGATCTTCTGCATCGGGTTCCTGTTCCAATTCCTCATTGCCGGACTAACCGGCATCATGCTTGGCGTGGCCCCGTTTGATTGGCAGTTGAATGATTCTTACTTCGTTATCGCGCACTTTCACTACGTCATCGTGGGCGGCATTCTTTTCGCGGTTTTTGCGTTCATTTACTACTGGTACCCGAAAGCATTTGGCCGGATGCTGGATAACAAACTCGGCCTTTGGCATTTCTGGCTGTTCACGATCGGGTTCCATCTGACGTTTGATCCCCAGCATTTTGCAGGCTTCCTGGGCATGCCGCGCCGTATCTACACCTATCACCCTGGGCGCGGCTGGGAATTTTGGAATCTGATCTCGACCATCGGCGCGTTTATTCAGGCCGCAGGGGTCATCTTTTTGGTAGTCAATATGTTATGGTCTGCGCGGAAAGGGAAAATCGCAGGCGACGATCCTTGGGACGCGTGGACGTTGGAATGGGCGACGACGTCGCCGCCTCCGGACTACAACTTCGAAACCCTTCCGGAAGTCCGGAGCCGCCGTCCGCTGTGGGATCTGAAACATCCAGAAGATCCCGACTGGAAATTCGAATAGAAGAAGTCGAGTTCACCTCTCCAACCTCTCCAACATTCGCAACTAAACTAGAAGTGTGAGTTCTCAATCGCTAAGCAGTACCGACGCTGAATGGAAAGTCCCCTCCCCCCGAGTGGTCGGAATGGTCCTGGTCATTCTTACCGAAACGGCGCTCTTCTCGATTTTCGTGGTGGCTTATCTCTACTACATTGGGAAAAGCGTCTCCGGTCCGTACCCGCACGAAGTGCTTGAGTTGCCGATCCTGGGCACGGTTCTGCTCCTTTCGAGCAGCGCAACGATCGTGGTCGCGGAACGAAATCTTGAAAAAGGGGTGAACACCTTGTTCAACCTCTGGTGGTTGATTACGGCACTGCTGGGTCTCGGCTTCCTGATCTACACCGGATTCGAATGGCACAAGCTGATCTATGAAGATCATCTGACGATCAGCACCAATCTATTCGGGTCGACCTTTTACTCGCTGGTTGGTCTTCACGCCAGCCACGTGGTGGTGGGCCTGATCTTACTTTTCCTGATCCTGATTTTAAACGTGACTGGCCGGATCAGAGAGTATCACCACGAGCATATCATCATGATCTCCTGGTACTGGCACTTTGTGGATGCAGTCTGGGTGATCGTTTTCACAGTGGTCTACGTTATAGGCGGCAACTCGTAAAGCTTATGGATTCTCACGAACACGGACACTCTTCGGAAAAAGGGGTTGAATTGCCGACACCGACGACCTGGCCGCTGATGTGCGCCTTCGGAGTCACACTTCTTGGGGTCGGATTAGTTACCACGCTGATCGTGACTCTGGTCGGTTTTATCATCGGTCTGATCGCAGCTGTCGGCTGGTTCAGAAGCGTCTTTCCGACACCGAAACATACACTTTATCCCCTGGCAGAAGCGGATCGCCGGCCGGCTCCCGTGAAAGTTTCGCCGCGCCGGATCGATCACTTGCAATATGGGGAATCGAGTCACCGCACTCGCATTCCAGTCGAGGTCCACCGGTACTCATCGGGAATTATGGGTGGCTTGGCCGGGGGCGCCGCCATGGCGGTGCTGGCCATGGCTTATGGATTTATAGTTCAACACAGCATCTGGTATCCCATAAATCTTTTGGCCGCAGCGGGCGTTCCGTCGCTCGCAACCGCCAGCCTGGCGACTTTGCGGGAATTCAACGCCGCAGGTCTGACGGTCGCCATCTTGAGTCATCTCGCCTTCTCCATCCTGGTCGGGTTGCTCTATACCGTCCTTCTCCCGATGCTTCCGGCTCGCCTGGAATGGTTGTTTGGCGGAGTGATCACTCCGCTCATTTGGACCGCTTTGATTTTTCCCACCTTCAATCTCATTAACCCTGCTCTGGCGGCGCGGGTCGATTGGGGCTGGTTCGTAATCTGCCAGGTTTCGTTCGGCTTGGTGGGGGGCTACGTAGTTTTCAAGTCCCAAAAGGTCGAAACGATGCAGAGCTGGTCTCTTGGCCAAAGAATGGGCCTGCACGCCATGCCGCAAAAGGAAGAGAAAAAATAGTTGGTTCAGAGAACGCTCAATGCAGCCACGCACCTTATACTGGATTCTGCTTTTCGGCGGGTTGGCTTTTCTTTGCGGCTGTGATCGGCTGCCGGGTAAACCGAAAGAAAAAGATCGCTGGAAACCGCCGACAGAGATCAAGGATTTCGCTGAGCTTTTCAATACCAACTGCCGGGGTTGCCACAGCAACGGAAAAACTCTCGGCGCCTCAATCTCGATGAACAATCCTGCCTATCTCGCGGTTATTCCGAAGGAGGTAATGCAAAAAACGATTGAGGCAGGAATTGCGGGTACAGAAATGCCGGCCTATTCGGCCAAGACCGGGGGCCCGCTGACCGACGAGCAAATCACCATCCTGGTGGACGGAATATACAACTGGGCTAAAGGGCGCGAGGCTCCGACCGACAATCTTCCTCCGTATAGCGCGGCTTTGGGTGATGTGAACCACGGAAAGGCGATTTTCGCGCAGGACTGCGCAAATTGCCACGGGTCCGACGGTGCAGGCTTGAAAGGAAAAGGCGGATCGGTGGTCGACAAGGTTTACCTGAGTCTGGTCAGCAACCAGTATCTGCGAACAACGGTGATTGTCGGCCGGCCTGAACTCGGAATGCCGAGTTTTCGGGACGACGTTCAAGGGAAACCGATGACACCCGAAGAGATTTCGGATGTCTTAGCCTGGCTTGCTTCCCATCGAGAGGGACCGGCCCCAGGGCAAACCGCACCGAAAGGGGGACCTGCTTCCAAAACACAAACCTCAAATCCCATCGAGTAATGGCCACCAACGAATCTGAAAGTCATCCTCCCGTTCATCCGGAGAAGAAAAGTTACTCCACCAGGCGCGACTTTTTACTGCAGGTCGGTGCCGTCCTTAATGCCATCGCGGGATTTATGATCGGGTTACCCCTTGTGGGATTCATTCTCTCGAGCCTGATCAAGAGTACTCCTCCCGTCTGGTTCTCTCTGGGACCTGTTTCAAATTTTCAGGAAGGAGCGATGCGGATGGCCGTATACGAAAACCCGTACCGGCGCGAAGCCGACGGTCAGACAGCGAGGCTCACCTGCTGGGTGCATCGAATTTCGGGAGATCAATTCAAGGTCTTCGCGGCGAACTGCACACATTTAGGGTGCCCGGTTCGATGGTTCGAAGAGTCGCAACTATTCCTCTGTCCGTGTCATGGCGGTGCGTTTTACGCCGACGGCGAACACGCGGCGGGGCCTCCGCCAAGGGGGCTCTATGTATACGAACACAAGATTGTGAATGGAGAATTGCAGGTTAAGGCCGGAGTGCTCCCCACCTTGGCCTTCCCTGTATAACATCTATGAGTGCAAAGGACAGGCCGATCGTCAGCAGCTTGGTCAATGTCGCGATGTGGCTCGAGAGGCGGCTCCATCTCGTAAAAGTCTGGAAGGCAACTGCCGGTCACCCGATCCCGAAAAGCAGCGCCAGCTGGTTCTACGTTTTCGGGAGCATGACCCTCCTTTGCTTCACGATTCAGGTACTGACCGGAATCCTCCTGGCCCTGGTTTATATTCCGTCCGCCAATGAAGCCTATCGAAGCCTGGAGTACCTGAATTATCAACAGGAACTCGGATGGTTTCTGCGTGGGGTGCACTATTGGGGTTCGAACTGCATGGTGGTGGTCATGTTCTTTCACATGACCCAGGTCTTCCTGTGGGGAGCCTACAAGCATCCGAGAGAATTGACCTGGATTTCCGGAGCGGTTTTGCTGGTTCTCACCCTGGCCTTGTCCTTCACCGGTCAGGTGATGCGGTTCGACTCCGATGCCTATTGGGGGATTGGTATCGGGGCAGCCATTTCGGGCAGGATCCCGATCATCGGGGCGCAAGTGGTGAATCTGCTCCTGGGAGGTCCAATCATTGGCAGCGACACCCTTTCGCGATTCTTTGCCCTTCATGTTTTTGTCTTACCCGGGGCAGTGATCGCCCTCGTTAGTCTGCATCTGCGGCTGGTGTTGTTGAAGGGCATCAACGAATATCCGGAACCGGGGGTTCAAGTTCACAAACAAACCTACTGGAGAGATTACGAAGAGACCGTGCACAAGGACGGGATGCCATTTGTCCCCGACGGGATTGGCAAGGACCTGGTGGCAAACGGTTTGCTCTTAATCGTGATCGTCGCTTTGGCGGTTTTCGTCGGACCCAAAGGTCCGGAAATTCCGGCAGACCCAGCGCAGGTCATCTCCGAAGCTAAGCCGGATTACCCGTTCCTCTGGTTACTCTCGGCGGCCGCCCTGCTGCCGAACGGTTCGGAAATCATCCTGTTCTTTGTTTTCCCGCTCATTGCGGCGATCCTTCTGTTCGGGCTGCCTTTTTATTCGAACGTGGGTGAAAAACATTATAGCCGGCGCCCGATCTCTGTCCTCGTGGTCATACTCACCTACCTGACGATCGGACTACTGACCTACGCTGGAATCACTGGTCCATGGTCACCCCGTATGGAAGCCTGGAGTGGCACGCCCACGAAGCCCGAGTTCATCGCGGGACGTTCGCCGGTTGAGCTTCAGGGTGCACTCCTTTTACAAGGCAAACAGTGTCGCAATTGTCACGCCATCGGCGGCGAAGGTGGACATCGTGGACCGGATCTGTCGGCCGTCGGAACCCGAATGGACCAACCTGAGCTCGTTCGTCAAGTGATCCAGGGAGGGGGCAACATGCCGGCCTACGGAAACACTCTTTCCCCACAAGAGGTCAGCGCCTTGGTGTCTTATCTCGTTTCTCTCCGGCCGCAAAACACGATCCCTGCTCTCAACCCGACCAACCCTGAGAAGACCGAACGCGTTTCATCAGGCGAGCTGCCCAAACAGGCGAAGGTGGGGGGCTAGAACTTCAATCCGTTCTCGTCCTCGTGGTCGTCCTCGTCCTCGTTGAAATAGACGACTCGCCGGTGTTCTTGTTCAGGGCGAATAACGATTTGTCGGCATCTGCGGTGAATAATTCTCCAGAAATTCGTTACCGACAAACTCCGACCCCTTGGTCCTTTGGCCGTCAAACGGCGCACCAGAGAACGAGGAGGGCGATTGGGAGAAACCGGAGGCCTGCTATAGTAGCGGTGGATGGAAGATCCGGCTAACGCGGTTTTCAGCTCGTGGGCTATTCCAATCGGGCCGACCCTTGCGATTCTCGTCTCGCTCGTTCTTTATTTGCGCGGCTGGGTAACGCTGGCGTTTCGAGTTCCACATCGATTTCCTCTCTGGCGGCTGCTTTCTTTCGCGACAGGGCTCGGTACGGTTTTTCTGGCTATCGCTTCGCCATTAGATGCTTTTGGCGGACTGCTGCTGCAGGTGCACATGGTTCAGCATCTCCTTCTGATGATGGTAGCGCCCCCTTTGCTTCTGGCCGGAGCGCCCTATCTGCCGATTCTCTCCGGCCTGCCCCGGGCCATTGCCCGCGAGGTCGTGGGGCCGTTTCTCGTTTGGCCCCCGCTGAAGCGGATAGGACACGCCCTCTTGAATCCTGTCTTCTGCTGGATCGCTTTTGTGGCTTCAAACGTGCTCTGGCACGTTCCACTGTTTTATGAACTCGCGCTGAACTCCCCGGGATGGCATCAGGTGGAACACCTCTGCTTTCTCGTCACCGGACTGCTCTTTTGGTGGCAACTGCTCCTGCCGTGGCCCAGCCGGTCAGTCTGGCCGCGGTGGGCAATGATTCCTTACCTGGTGCTCGCCGACATTCAAAACACCGCCCTGGCAGCGTTTCTGACCTTCTATGACAGGGTTCTTTACCCGACCTATGAACGCGTTCCACGTTTGTGGGGGTCTAATCCCCTCGATGAGCAGGTCATCGCAGGAGCGATCATGTGGGTTCCTGGTTCGATCATCTTTCTGCTTCCCGCCGCAATCATTGCCATCCAGTTTCTGTCCCCTAAACCGAATTTTCAGTTTGCCGCCCCTCCCGCCGCGAGATCGGCGCCAAGGGTTGAAGGGGAAATGGCAAGACTCCTTCGCAAAATAGGTCTGGCGCCTCAACCGCCTTACAGGGCTTTTGATCTGTTCAGAGTCCCGATGATCGGGCAGGTCTTGCGTTCCAAAACATTCAGACGCGGCATCCAGGTCATCATGCTGATCCTGGCGATCGCCGTTTTACTCGATGGATTCCTTGGCCCTCAAGCCGGTGCCATGAATCTGGCCGGGGTTCTACCCTGGACGCATTGGCGTGGATTGACGATCATTGCTCTATTGTTCGCGGGAAATCTTTTTTGCATGGTTTGCCCGTTCATGCTGGTCCGTGATTTCGGGCGGCGTTGGCTTCCGGCCAGGTGGACCTGGCCTCGATTCTTGAGAAACAAATGGCTGGCCGCCTTGCTACTCGCCCTCTATTTCTGGTCCTATGAGGCGTTTAGCCTCTGGAACACTCCGTGGCTGACCGCTTGGATTGTTCTGGCTTATTTCCTCGGAGCCCTCTTGATCGATGGCTTTTTTCGCGGCGGAACCTTTTGCAAATACGTCTGCCCGATCGGCCAGTTCCATTTCGTTCAGTCCATGCTTTCCCCGCTTGAGGTCAAGGTGCGAGAACCGGAGGCTTGCCGCACCTGCAAAACCCTGGATTGCATCCGAGGCAGACCCAACCAGCGCGGCTGTGAGCTGAAACTCTTCCAACCGAAGAAGAAAGGCAACATGGACTGCACGTTCTGCATGGACTGTGTCGAAGCATGTCCGCGCGACAATATCGGGCTGATCGGGGTGACTCCCGGTAAGGATCTCTGGACTGGAGAGAAACGCTCCTCTATCGGTTCCTTTTCAAACCGGT
>JAFAKL010000039.1 GCA_019235445.1 Verrucomicrobiota bacterium
CGCTGGTTTGCACAGGGAGGCGGCCGCCGGGACGCGGTGGTCCTCGCTACCAAAGTCTTTAATCCGGTTAAACGCAAGGCGAACAAGGCTGAGCCGAACACCGATGGACGCAGCCTTTCGGCGTACAAGATCCGCAAGCACTGTGAAGGCAGCCTGAAACGTCTCCAGACCGACCACATCGACCTTTACCAGATGCACCACGTCGACCGTGATTGCAGATGGGACGAGATCTGGCAGGCCTTCGAGCAACTGGGGCATCAGGGCAAAGTGGTTTACGTTGGGTCCAGCAACTTCGCGGGATGGGACATTGCCACCGCATGCCAGGAAGCGTCTAAACGCGGTTTGACGGGCCTCTCCAGCGAACAGAGCATTTATCACCTGAATAACCGGATGGTGGAACTGGAGGTCATTCCTGCCTGCCGGTACTACGGCTTAGGACTGATTCCCTGGAGCCCGTTGGGTGGCGGTCTTCTGGGCGGAGCCTTGGCAAAGTTGGAAAGCGGGCGGCGAGCCGGCGAGGATTCGTTGAAAGAGATTAACAAGATCCGACCCAAACTGGAGCAGTACGAGGCCCTCTGTAAACAAAAGGGCGAACCTCCGGCCGCCGTAGCCCTGGCCTGGTTGTTACACAATCCTGCCGTGACAGCGCCCATCATCGGCCCTCGCACCATCGAGCAATTGGAGTCCACCGTGCATGCCACCGATGTCAGACTCGACAGAGAGACGTTGGAAAAGCTGAACGAAATTTTTCCGGGTCCTGGCGGCGAAGCGCCGAAGGCCTACGCCTGGTAGCCTTAGAGCAGCATCAGGGTTGCCACCCGATTGACAGATTGAGTCTTAGGGTCCTTGCCTAACCGGGAATTCCAAACTAGCCTCCAAAAAAGGAGGAATTTACGTTGGTTATGGAAATGCTTTCAGAGGAGGCTCCCGTTTCCTGTGCGCATTTCGGCGAGGCGGATCTGGTGCACCGTGCTCAGCAAGGAGACACCTTCGCTTTCGGCGAACTGGTGAACAAATACCGGGATCGCGTCTTCAATCAAATCTATCGGATGATTCAGAACCAGGACGACGCCCTGGAAATAACTCAGAAGACGTTCGTCAAGGTCTGGCAAAGCATTCAGGCGTTCCGGGGTAAATCTTCCTTTTACACGTGGCTCTATAAGGTAGCGACTCGCGAGGCTTTCGAATGGCATCGGCGTACTCGCCCCCGCTTTGTGGAACTACACGTCGATCTCCGTTCTCCCACCGCGCACCCTGATCGTGAGATCCAGAGAAATGAGATTCGCCAGATGGTACTCCATGCAGTGGCCCAACTCTCCCCCAAGCATCGTGCCGTGATCGTTCTAAAGGAGCTGGAAGACCTCCAGTATGCCGAAATTGCAGAGACTCTGCACTGTTCCATCGGAACAGTGATGAGCCGGTTGTTTCATGCCAGACGAAAACTCCAGATCCTGTTGCAACCAATCTATGAAAGTCTAATCTGACTGATTCGGTCCCTCCATTCCAGGAGTCAGGAGTACAGGAGTCGCAGAAGGAGAGCTGGGGAGGAATAAGCCCCCTGTCTATCCCGCGTTCTGTGGCGCGAGCGCTTGGACGGCGGGGGTGTCTCCGCCCAACCAGTCGGGATGCTTGGCAGTAGTATCGAAGTGCGAGGTCGTTTTAAAGAGCTCGTACTGTCCGGTGTTGGCTACCTCTCTGGTCTTGGCAAGGAGGGCAGCCAATTGCTCCTCGTTCATCAGCTGAAATGTTTTCACCGCCTCAAACGCTTGATCAAGGATTTGCTGCTTATCGATGCCCGTAATGACTACCGAGGTCGGAAGATTGAGGGAATAGTGGAGGCAATCGAGAGGTTCAATTGTTTTGCTTTTCAGGATAACTCCGTCCGCTCCTCCGAAGGTCTTCATCCCAAGCACCCCAATCTGTTCTTCGGTCAACTTTGGCACGACGAGCTGAGCGAAGCTGCGAAAGTGCGCATCCATAACGTTGAGGGGCATCTGCACAGTATCGAATCTGAAACCGTTCTTGGCCGCCGTCTCAAGCATATAGAGGTGAATGCGAGGGTCTTTATGTCCCGTAAATCCAATGTACCGAATTTTGCCGGCTTGCCTGGCCGCCAAAAACGCTTCCATAGCCCCGCCCTTTGCGAAGATGCGGTCCGCATCGTCGAACCGGAGAATTTCGTGGTGCTGCAATAAATCGATCCGGTCAGTCTTAAGCCTCTCCAAAGAGGTCTCAATTTGCCGGGTGGCCTCTTCTTTTCCACGACCGTCGATTTTGGTCATGAGGAAAACCTTCTCCCGGTATCCGTTCTGTGAAAGAGCTTCGCCCATGCGCAATTCACTCTGGCCTTCGTTGTAGTCCCACGAATTGTCCAAAAAGGTAATACCGCGATCTATGGCCTCATGGATCAGGCGAATCGATTCCGGTTTAGATAGCGCGGGTTTACCGATATGAGATCCTCCGAGTCCGATCGCCGACACGCGCTCGCCCGTTTTCCCAAGCGTTCGGTAAAGCATCTCACCGCGAAGCTCCCCGGGATCCTTGATCCGAGGTAATTCTGAAGCGGGTTCCGGCTGATCAGCTTCCTTGGAACTGGGGGCATGCTGAGCGATTGCGCGTACGGCGGTGCTCGCCAATCCAGCCACCACAGCCACTCTGAGAAAGTTGCGTCTTTGCATGTTCGGAATGGGTTCGGATTGATCTTCCATAAATTTGTCGGGCAGTCCGGCACCTCTCTGATGCTGACATCTTGAGGGCTCATCGGGCCGGCAATCTGCCGGCATGCCGAGACTATTCGCATGGGAGCCATGCCCCGGTCGTGCCCCATTTCTCGTGCTTATAGGTCGCCGTTCTCGTTGTGGTTCTTGCTTTCGTGACGAAACTCCTTGCGCCAGCTCGGAGTGCATCTCGCCGAGGACAACAGTTAGGACAATTCTGTGGTTAGAAATTCCCGGACTTCCAGTTCCTTCAATCTTTTCACAACATAGCCCTCCAGCAGGGCATTCTTAGTCGCAATCCCGTGACGAGGCTCCGAAGCGACGACCTTCCAAAGGCAGTGAATGTACGTCCTGACTGATCAGGATTTCTCCGGCCGCGGCGCTACCGCAGTAGCGAGAGGCGTAGGTAGAGATGTCCGGTCTCAATGAATTGATGCTGAGACTGCACCGCTTCCGCTGCCGCAGCTTGCAACGCCAACTTCAACCCTTGAGAGAGATCGCGGCCATCGATTAAACCTTTCCTCGCACACCGGATGCCGTTTTCTCACCCGAGCAGCAGTTCGGCGATCTCTGCCGTGGAGAGTCCACTCATTACCGGTTCTTCACTCTCGACGGTCGATTGGATCATCTCCCGTTTTTTTTGCTGGAGAGCCAATATCTTCTCTTCGACCGTCCCGCGAGCGATTATCTTATACGAGGTGACGACACGCGTCTGCCCAATACGATGGGCCCTGTCGGTAGCTTGCGCCTCGACCGCCGGATTCCACCATGGATCGAAATGGATCACAGTATCCGCTGCTGAAAGATTTAGACCAACGCCGCCAGCTTTCAGGCTGATCAGAAAAAGTGGCAAACTGGCCGATTGCTGAAACTCGTCAACGGCGTTTGCCCGGTCCTTGGTGTCGCCGTCGAGATACCCGTATCGGATGCCAGCCTCGGCCATGCTCTCTCGAATCAGCCGCAACATCGAGACGAACTGCGAGAAGAGAAGAACGCGATGGCCTCCATCTATCGCTTCCTCCAGCAGTTCTTCCAACAGCTCCATTTTCCCAGAAGGACGCTCTGCTGCCTGTCCCAGCAGGCGCAAGTCGCAGCAAACCTGGCGCAGCCGCAACAAAGCCGTCAGCATCGTCATTCGAATTCGACCCTGGTCTTTTGCGCCTGAGAGTTCTTCGAGTTTGCGACGGCTTTCCTGGCGCAGTTTCTGGTACAGCTCTTCCTGTTCGGGGGAAAGATCGCAGTAGGTAATCTGCTCGATCTTTTCCGGCAACTCCTTAACGACCTGGCTCTTCAATCGGCGGAGCATGACCGGCCGCAGTCGCTTTGCCAGACGCGCTCTTTCAGGCTCCGAACCGCGGCTGATCGGTATCTCGTAGCGTTCGCGGAAATCTTCACGCCGGCCAAGGTATCCCGGAAGCACGAAGTGGAGGATGGACCAAAGATCCCGGACAGAATTTTCTACCGGCGTTCCTGTCAAAACGAACCTGTGCCGGCCAACCAGTGCCATCGCGGCCTGTGCGTTTTGTGTATCCGGATTTTTGATGTGCGTTGCCTCATCGAGAATGATGGAAGAAAATTTGAAGTCACGAAACCGATCGATATCCCGGCGAAGAAGAGGGTAGCTGGTCAGAACGAGGTTGCTTGCGGGAATTCGGCAAAACAGTTTGCTACGGTCGGCGCCTTCCAGGGACAAGACTTTCATTTCTGGCACGAATCTTTGCGCCTCCCGCACCCAGTTAAAGAGGAGGGAAGAGGGACAGACCACCAGCGAGGGTCCGTCGAGGGTGCGCAGAAAGGCTAAGGTCTGGAGGGTCTTTCCAAGACCCATCTCATCTGCGAGTATCCCGCCCAGACCGTTTCGGCTCAGAAACCGCAACCAGTAAACCCCATCTTTCTGATACGGGCGGAGTATCCCTTCGAGGGAGCCTAGCGGCTCGGGTTTGAGCGGGATGAGTTGTCTTTGCGTGCGAGTCCAGTTGTCCCATTCCGGTGTGCTTTGAATGGAAGCTCCAGGCAGATCGGCAAAGGTGGCATCGACATACGCCGCCTGGCTTCGCTCGATCCGGTAAATCCCCGGACGCAATTGGGCGGGGTCACAATCTCTAAGGATCGCTTGAAATTCTTCCAGCCCTTCCGTGTCGAGAATGGCCAATTGCCCGTTTTTTAACCGAGTGACGCTTTGACCGACCTGCAACAGGCGCTGGACTTCCGCAGTGGAAAACTGCTGGTCGCCGGGAACCTCAACCGAGAAAGAAAAATCAAACCAGTCCTGGCCGGAACCGATGATCTCCAGCTTTGGCGTTACCCGGTCTACTTGGCGCGTGACATGCTGGAACCTGCTGCCAAGGGTGACTTTCCATTCTTTTTGCAACCTCGGAAGATCACGGGCAAAAAAGTTCAGGATTGCGTTTTGACCTCGCAAGAGATATTCGCCGGTCGTCGATGGTCCCGTGAATCCGGCATCCTGGAGGTGGTGCAGGCTCTCGCGCTCAAACGCGACGTTGCGCGAGCGCATGGCTTCACCATCCTGGTAGACAAACGTGTCGCTTGGCGGGGTGACGCCAAGCGTTACAATCCGTTGGCCATATCGGCATTGAATTTTTGCACCGAGCTGATTGAGCGAGCCTTCAAATGTCGCGATCACTTCGGGTAGAGCAGGCTCGATGACCGGCCCCATTTTCGCCTGGCGATCGAATTGGAAAAAGCTGCTTAATCCTGGCAATTCGCGTTGCACGAAGGTCAAACCTTGCTCACGAGAAAGGGTGATCGGCTCACGCAAGACAGGCAGATAGGCCGCCGGCAATCCGGGTGAAACTGGCCGCAAGCGCAGCTCGGACCACAGCCAAACGGAGGAGGATCCGGCGAAACAGACCCCCGGCAGACCCGAAGGTTCTGTGCTGATTTTCCAACCGCCGTCCGGGAGCATTTCCGTCCGCAGGCGGGGCAAAAGGCGCTGGCCGGAAATTTCGATGGAAATCTTCCGCGCCAGCGTCACCCGCGGATGCCCGACCAGCACACCCACCAACTCCAGGAATTTGTCGTGGTCCAGAATCGTCATGCCAGGAAGTTTGCCCCCGGCGAAGGCACGTCCGAGTTCAAGCACGTCCTTGTCGATTTTGGAACATCGGTAGATCTGGTTCGGGTCAAGCGCGGCGGCCAGGGTGCGGCCTGCCTTACGCACGATTTCAAATCCGACTACGACCTGACCCTTTGCCCAGCTCGCCTCAAGATTAGGCGGCAAGACAAGATGGAGTTCAATCCTGAGATCGGACGATCCCGCAGCCAAGCCGCTGCCGGAACCTGAATCTCCATCGGCTGAGGCGAGTTCGGGGTCGGCCACCAATACGGGAAGACGAGCCGGAGCCGGCGCGCCCGGCGGCTTTGCCGGTGCCATTTCGCGCCCCATCAAGGCCAGACCGAGGGCCAGGGAATGAGCACAGATCGTCCCCCATTGCCGGGAATCCCGACATGAACAAAGGTTCTCGACGTCGGTGTAACTTTTAATCTTCAACCCGGCGCGATATTCTGTTTCGCCTTCACGGACCAGGCCGCGCAAGATCGGCGGCGAATAGTTAAAACTCACCACGCGACCCATCTGGACCAAAGCTTTGGCATGCTTCAATGCCTGCCAGCCCCCGGTGTCGATGAGGAACCGTTCTGTGATTTGAATGAAGGACATGGCAGGACCTTCGGCGTTCGGCGTTCGGTGTTCAAGGTTCGCTCGGTGCAGGGTGCAGTCAGGCTATCTGGTGCGTCGGCTATTAAGAAGCAAGGCGAGACGCCTTGCCTAC
>JAFAKL010000042.1 GCA_019235445.1 Verrucomicrobiota bacterium
CGGCTGTTGGCGGAGCTTCTGACACACGACCAGTGCCTTGAACTTGATATACATGTCCATCCAAAACAACCATCTCCCCATCGAGGTCAGCAAAAGTACCCAGACCAAAATCCCCATGCTGCAGCAGGCTTTGCACGCTCACTGCGCCTGAATAGACCCCCGCCACCAGTGCTCCAGAAGTCGACACTTGAAAAAGCGTATGAACGGGAGTTTTCAGATACTGCGCGAGTGCGGCCGTGACAAGGGATGATGTGTCGGTCTTACTTCTGACGATTTCAGCGTTCAAGACCGAGTTCAGCGAAGTCGGGATATCAACAGCTATCTTTGGCATATATCTCCATTTAAAAGCATCATCCCGATTCTGCCCGCGATAAAGGATAAACTCTTCATCTTTTCGCAGCACTTTCGAAGACATATCGCCATAGCTCAATCACAGGGACTCCAAGCACCTCAAAAATTTACATAATTCTTTTTGTGATCAGCCAGTAAAACCCGAATGAGGCGCTTGAATGGCTGAGCGTGGAACGAGGCGCCGCTAGCGAGCGCCGAAATCCGGTCTTTCAAGGAATCCCAGATTACTATGAAACGCGTACGCTGCAGCGTCCCATGTGTCAGCCCGTGGATTCGACAAAACTCGCTGTGTCGCAACCCGCTCGTTCGAAACTCGGCCACCAGTCGCCGGATCTCCTGGCTGCTTGGTCGGCGACGTCGGATTTTGTTCAACCGGGTGGATGAATGAAGGCGAAGAAGTTAAGCGACGGCAACGACGTCAGATGGGGTTAGTAAGACGGATACTGATCAGAGTAGCTTCCTGCTCTTTGGCTGCACTTACGAATTCCCGCCGCGCAAAGTGCTTTAAGGTCACCTGCGAACGCCGAGGAAACTATCAGGACGCCTGAGAGAACTGCGGCAAGGAGATGGAGAGGCCTTTTTTTGGAGTGAACCGTTACAGTCCAGCGGCTTTCTCCATATATGCCTGTATCCGCAGAAGTAAATAGCACACATAGCATCTTCATCGTCCGATCACACGACACGCTCTAAGTCCATTGACTGTGTTACCGGCCGGCGTTGTTCTTTGAACCCGTGTAGAACATCGTCCAACTGGCGTGACACGAGTTCCGGATTTTGGATTCCCAAGTCGTTGAAATCCGTGAAACCCTTCGCCCGCTGTTCCGCGCTGAAATTAGGGAAGATGGCAACGCCAGCCACGGCTTCAGCCGCCGCAAATGCTTTTTCCCGTCCAGGATTATTCTCGCTCCGGTGATCATCATCGCCGGCGATGATGATTGCTTTGTCTGGGAAGCGCTCATGCAGTGCCGTAGCGACCGAAAACAGATTCCCTGCGTCGTATGCGGCTAACGCCGGGGACCTTCCCGTGCTTTGCGATGGTGGCTGCAGTGGCGTAGCCTTCCGCAATTACGACGACCTGAGATAGTGCTATGTTCTGCAGAGCTGCCGCGCCATTCGCCGCGTCGACAACGTGGAAACATCCGTGTTTGCGCGAATTCTTTGCAAACCGCTTTGTTCCATCCTCTTTCATGTACTGGACGGTCCAGAGTTTCCCCTCCACATCGTAACCTGGCACCAAGACGTCTCCATTGCGTGCGTACGTTCCACGTGTCGACTCAATCTGCTTCGCCTTGTGGTACGCCGTCCCACTCGCGCCAGAATTATTAATTCGCAGCTCTTCGGCAAGCCGTTTGGCGGTTGCCTCGTACATCTCCTGTTCGGCCTGCTTGCGGGCGTAACGCTTCTGCTCGGCCTGTGCGGCGAGATCAGCCTTAGCTTCCGGACTCAAATGTTGCCCCGTAGCTTTCCAACGGATGACTTCTTTGGTCCGATTGTTTTCCGCGTAGCCGTTCGGCACGCCATCCTCATGGGCGATATAAAAGATGGTGAGCTCGCCCCGCTTATCGTTCGTTGCGGGAATCCGTTGAGCCTCACCGTTCATGATGGGGTTCCGACAGTAAATGGACAATTATGAAACGCGTTTCATAATTGTCCACCTGCTATCGCAACCCCATCATGGCCCGGCATGGCGAGGGTGCCTGGCACGGCGTTCAGTGGGATGGCAAAACGGCAACCTCTTTTCCATTGAATGAAACAGATGAAAAGAAGTCCAGGCAGGCGCTGTTGCTAAAAAAAGCCGCTCCAGGAAGCCACAAACGCGTCCGATCGCGAAATAAATGCAACCCGGAAAAAGTTATGAGCGAGCACGACAAAAACCTTTTTATCGAAAAGCACAATGACGGTTACGCCATTCTCCGCGGCGGCGTGGAAAAACCTCTTGCCGTCGAGCCGACGCAGGATGCGGCGATTGAGAAGGCCAGAAAATTACAGCCTGATGCCGCTGTCCATGTGGAGCGGGTTCGCAACGTTGAGGGCGGCGGCCGCGATAAATGGCGGCGGATCTGATCGACGTCAGGCAGCGCCGCGTTTCCTCGGCTTCTTTTGCGCCAAGCTCTCCTGCAAGGCGGCAACCAGATCGAACATTGCTGCGGGCAGGCTTGGGCGGGGGTGCTTGGCGTTTCTGTCCCTTAGCCTTGTCTTCGATAAACTTTTTCACGTCCTCGGTGTAGGTGTCGTGATATTTGGCAGGATCGAATTCTGCCGTCATGCCTTCGATCAACTTCAGGGCAAGATTGACTTCGTTCGGCACGAGCTTCTCGTTGACCGGCAGCCGGAGCTCGTCAGCAGAGCGAATTTCCGAAGCGAAACGGAGGGTGTTTAGGGTCAGGACATTACCCTAGGCTTTCAGTACGCACAGACTTTCGCGGTTGCGCAATACGAATTGCGCGCCGCCAACTTTCCCGGATTTGGCGAGTGCTTCGCGCAGCAGGGCGTAGGCTTTGCCGGCGCCCTTGTCTGGCTCCAGATAATACGGCTTCTCAAAATAAAGGGTCGGGATCTGGGATTCATTGACGAACTCCTGGATCTCGATGGCAGCGGATTTTTCAGGTGCCGCTTCCTTCAGCTCATCGTCTGATATCACCACGAAATTGTTCCGCTCCTCATAGCCACGGACGATCTCTTCTGCCGGTACTTCCTTGCCGGTCGCTTCAGAGATGCGCTGATAGCGGATTCTGGAGTGATCCTTTTTGTGCAGAAGGTTCGAGCTGATGCTCTGGGGTAAAGATTGACGGGAATATGCACCAGCCCGAACGCTATCGACCGTTTCCGGATGGCTCTCATGTCGAAAATAAAAGCATAAATCGTGATTACAGCTTCGTCCACAGCAACTTGTGGAGCGCCAGCCAAGGAAAATTCGCTGCACTCCAAAAAGAAATACAATATCTTGCGTTAGATGAAGCAGTTTAATACAATATATAGGCATGATTGCCAATGCCATCCACACCAAATGGAAGTTCATCGTCGAATTTGAGGACGAAGCAACGGGAGAAATAGCGGGCACGCTGGGCGAAGCCGCGGATCGCGATGAATGCGAGTTGCTGGTTGAAGATGAGATGGAGTATCAGCGCTTGCGCGGCAATATCCGGGTGACGGCAGAAGCCGTCGAACTATGCGAGCAATGCGAGGGCGAAGGCAGCATCCCCGTTGAAGACGGCATCGTGTCGATCTGTGACGCTTGCGGCGGCCGCATCGGGGTGCTTTCGACTTTTAAGCGCGGCCGCGGCGCCGAGATGATGTCTACGCAATTTCATCTGCGCGCAGCTTCCTGAGCTGGCTGACAAAACGGCCCGATCCACGATGCCAGACGAGCATTCCAAGGACGGGGGTGCTCAAAACTTTATTTCCGCTGGCGGATGGCTTGCGTTGCTTCGGAAGCGCCGGCTGGAAAGCCGGAGCATTGGTAAACGCCAGAAAAAGAACCGCCGCTTTTTCTCCACGCAAAAAATCCTGTGAGACTTTTGGTACCTTTGTTCGAATTGAATCACTGCACCAATGGTCTCCGGTGCGTGAGTTGATAAGGAAGGATGGTGCAACGATGACAGACGAATAATGGCAACATTTGTACGAGAACTTTGAGACGACGGAGCTGCTCAGCGCCGTCGATGCGGTCGATAGCCTGCGTGACGACCTGAACGATGGTGAATGCTTTCGACCGCCCGAGTTGCGTACCAATCTGCTGAAATTACACCAACTGACGAGGGCCGTGGTCAACAACGGTTCGCGCAGCCAGGCATCCAAAATGTTCGACCTGGCGATGGACTTGGACGAGCAGGTCAGCCACATGATGAATGAGCTGGAGCAAGTCCAGGACACGCTGGCGAAGCTGGTGGCGTTGTACCCGGAGAGTCTATCCTACGCTGACCTGAACGACGCCGACTGACTCAGATACTCAGATGGCGGCTGGTGACACGACTGCTTGTCCTACCCCCAAGTGCCAGGGCCAAAACGAAAAACGGAAATTCTTTCAGCTTCTCTTCGACTATGGAGACCTTGAGGCGGCCGAGCTCATTGGGTACAACTTCTGCCGCTGACGCTCCAGCGAGCTTATTAAGTGTTATCGCAGCTTGCCTTGTGTAGCCCCTGATAGTACTTTGGTACTTTCCTTCTTTCCTTCAGCAGCAAACTCCTCAGAAAGATCTCACCAGCATGCTGCGTTGCCGGATTGCCAGCAATGTGCTTTTAGTTACTAACTCACCTACCGTCTGATTGTGCGCCGGTGCTCCGGCGTTACTCGTTCAGCGGCGGCTTTCTCGCGTTTCGTCTCAATGGCCGCCTGTTCGGGGTAAGTGTAGATCCGCTTCGGAAATTGCGGAAAAATATTCGAAGACGGCAAAACACCGCTCGAGGCACAAAACTCCAGCGAGCCGTCTCCATCGCAGATCCATACTTCCTTTGCTCCGGTTTCAAAATAAAGGGTCTTTTTTCTGGCGATTTCCTCCACACTATTACTAGGAGAAAGAATCTCGATACAAATGTCCGGCGC
>JAFAKL010000343.1 GCA_019235445.1 Verrucomicrobiota bacterium
CGGAACCGCCAAGCTCTGGGATGCCGCCTCGGGAAAGTGCACGGGCTCCTTCGACCACAAAGATTCGGTCTACGACGCGGTGTTCAGTCCGGATGGTACTCAGATCCTGACGGCAAGCTGGGACAGGACGGCCAAGCTCTGGGATGCGGCTTCGGGCAAGCTCATCGCTTCGTTTGCCCACCAGGATGTAGTCGCGGAGGCGGTATTTAGCCCGGATGGCGTCCGGATCCTGACTGCAAGCTGGGACAGAACGGCCAAACTCTGGGATGCGGCCTCGGGCAAGCTCATCGCCTCTTTTGGCCATCAGGAAGCAGTTCTGAGTGCAACGTTTAGTTCAAACGGTGCCCGAGTGCTGACGGCAAGCTACTACAAGAGGGTTACCATCTGGGAGGTGGCAAGTGGCGAACCCGTCGCCGCCTTTGCGCATCAAGATGGGCTCTACTGCGCGGCGTTTAGTCCAGATGGTGCTCGCATCCTGACAGGGAGCGCTGATAAAACCGCTAAGCTTTGGGACGCGACCACAGGGAAATTGATTGGCTCGTTTGACCATCAGGATGGAGTTACTGATGCGGTGTTTAGTCCCGACGGTGTCCGAATTCTGACGGCGAGTGCGGACAAAACCGCCAAGCTTTGGGATGCCGCGTCAGACAAGCTGGTCGTCTCCTTTGCTCACCAGGATGGAGTTAACGCCGCAACCTTTAGTCCGAACGGGGATCAGATCCTGACGGCAAGCAAAGACAAGACGGCCAAACTCTGGGACACTGCCTCGGGCAAGCTTATCTCCACCTTTAATCATCAAGATGCGGTTAACGATGCAGTGTTCAGCCGGAACGGCGCTCAGATCCTCACGGCGAGCGCCGACAAATCCGCAAAGCTCTGGGACACAGCCTCGGGCAAGCGCCTTAGATCCTTCGACCACCAAGATGCGGTCTACGAAGCGGTGTTTAGTCCGGACAACATTCGGATCCTGACAGCAAGCGCCGATCACAGCGCCAAGCTCTGGGACGCGGCTTCAGGGAAGCTCATTGCTTCCTTCGACCATCAGGATGAGGTCTTCCAATCGGAGTTCAGTCCAAATGGGGCTCAGGTACTGACAGTGGGCTTGGACAAAACGGCCAAACTCTGGGATGCGGCTACAGGTAGGCTCGTCGGCGCTTTCGTTCATCAGGCTAACGTTTACCACGGGGTGTTTAGTCCAGACGGTGCTCGGATCCTGACGGCCAGCGCAGACAACACGGCCAAGCTCTGGGATGCACTCTCGGGGAAGCTCATCGCCTCCTTTGATCATCAGGATACTGTCCGATGGGCTGCATTTAGTCCGGACGGTGCTCGTATTGTGACCGCGAGCTTGGACAAAACGGCCAAGCTTTGGGACGCGGCGACTCCGGTGGCGCTGGCCCGAGAGGTGAAAAGGTCCGGTCGCGACGCAGCAAGAACGCTCTTGTTTGACTCGACGCCGGGTTCCTCGGAGTCGGAAATCGAATCGCTCTCAATTGTTGCCACCGGACTTAAATTCAAAGACGACGGCTCGCTCGTAGCGGTCGATGACGAACAGAGGTCGCAGCTGATAAGGCAATTGAAAACCCTGGCGCAAGAATCTCGTCCGGATGCGCGCTTCCTGCAGTGGATCTTCAATACAGGGAACGGGCGAACGATCTTTCCGGCCAGCGAGGTCAAAGTTGTCGAGTGGGTGGACAACGCTCTTCTGACGAATCCAAATATGACCGAACAATGGTTGCGAAACGCGATCGTTTTTATTCCCGATCACCCCCTGCTTCATATCGCGCTGGCGGGATTTGAAACCGACCTCAAACGCGCAGATTTTCTCCGCTTATTCGGTTTGGCGCGGCTGCAGAAAGACAGCGCTTTCTGCACGCGGGCCGGCGAGATGCTGATGGAGCAAAACCGGCCGGAACTGGCACTGGCTGCGGTCGACCATGCGCTCAAGGCTAATCCAACGGACCTGACCGCCCAGCGTCTTCGCATGAAGGTTCTAAATGTCATGCCGAGATGATTCGACTCACAAAAAAAATTTTAATGACGATGCTTTAGATGTAGCTTAGAAGCTGGTGGCCAGGGACGTTTCTCCCTCGAATTTCCTGCCTGCTCG